>JALAGS010000093.1 GCA_022712315.1 Sphingobacterium sp.
AAACCGGTAACTCCGGTCAGTAATACTTGCTGATTTTTCATTTCCTTTTATTTATAAAGTTCGGATGATCTAAGCAAGCTACCATTACCATTTGTTAAGAAATACGGCTTTTTACATCTTTTGTGATTAGTTGCGCTACTTCACCTATCTCTGAGCAGATATAAACGGTTTTATCCATCTTTTCCAGATAAAGAGCAAACTCGTCGAGTACCTCAATGTCATTCCCAACGAGAATAAAACAATCGAAAAGATGACCAAGGCTTCCAAGGGCTTCTATTTTTAAGCTCTTTCTCTTTTGGAAAAAAATCATAACAATCATAACACATATTTTTAGAATACTTAAATGGTGCCCCGCTGACACCAGAAAACAACGGGGACAACATA
This sequence comes from Sphingobacterium sp., assembly GCA_022712315.1. Taxonomy (GTDB): domain Bacteria; phylum Bacteroidota; class Bacteroidia; order Sphingobacteriales; family Sphingobacteriaceae; genus Sphingobacterium. The sequence goes on from JALAGS010000093.1 coordinate 385, forward strand.
GATAATCAGATTTGAAATGCATCAGCAAATCGGGCAAACGTTTCCCGTGCCGCATAAATGGCATCTGCAGCATGTTCTTCCGAGATATTTGCACGCAAAACCTCAATAAAGACATTCCATTTCTGACCTGTTTCTGAACCGTAACCGGAGAAGAAAGAGACTCCTTCAGTTATTCCGTATTTCGCAAGCATTTGAACAATGACCATCCCGCCCATCACGGAACCCTCCATAACGTAAAGTGCACCCAGCGCCTTTGCTATACTGTCGATGGTAGGGACATGTACTTCTGGAAGTTCGTTCAGATCTCCACCTAGGTCCACGATATCCTCAGCAAGACTAACGGCATGTCGCCTTTCGGGATAATCTGCCAATATATTCGCAGTAATATATGGAGCAATGACTTCTTCTAAATTCTTGAAATAGCTATAAAATATTTTCAACAGATCTGCGTATTCCGCATTGCTACGGATCGACTTTAATCTGGCGACAACCAATTTCTCCAGTTGTTGGTGCGGAGAGGCGGTTTGATTTCTTAATTCTTCTTTTATCATCATTATTGTTTTTTATTGTAAAAAGTGATTTTTGTCCTATCATTCTAATCCACCACCCAGACTGCGATACAGGTCGGCAATGGCAGACAGCTCCTGACGTCGGACAGATGCGAGCTCAAGTTCGCTCTGCAATACATTAACCTGTGCTGTAATCACTTCGAGGTAATTTGCCATGCCATTCACGAAAAGGATATTGGCATTTGCTGTTGCCTGCTGAAGTGTATTGACACGTTTGGTTGTAATGTACTGCTGCTGTTTCAGCTTCTCGATCTTTACGATAGCATCGGAGACCTCTCCAACCGCTCCCAAGACTGTTTTTCGAAATGCAACAATTGTTTTCTCTCGTTCAATAGCAGCTATCTTATACTGTGTGCTAAGTTCCTTATGCTGGAGTAATGGCTGTAAGATAGTTCCGCCCACAGTACCAAAGAGTGCACCCGGAATATTGAACCAATCGCTTGCTTTCAGTGCCCCTACTCCGCCGGCGGCAGTAATACGAAGTGCAGGATACAGCTGCGCTTTGCTGATGCCTACTTTTGCATTCGCAATCACCAGATCCAGCTCGCGGCTCCGGACATCTGGTCGTCGCCGGACCATATCAATGGGCACACCAGTCGACAGCTGCTCCGGAAACTTAATCTCATCGAGCATAGTTCGCCCCTGCCGTATACCCGGCAATTCACCAGCAAGCACATGTAGCGCATTCTCCTGCAATATGATTTCCTTTTCAAGTTGCGGGATAAGCTCCGCTACTGCCAGTCGCTGTGCCTCTGCTTGCTGAACCGCCAGATAGGTTGCCTGCCCCATTTTATACTGCACATTTGTAATACGCAAAGTACTATCATTTAATGCCATATTCGCTACTGCGACACGACGCTGCTGATCTAGCATAAGAAGATTATAATAGCCTTTTGAAACACTTATAATAAGATCGGTCTGCAAGGTTTTACGAGCCTCGTCGCTTTGTAAATAAGCGGCAAGCACGGCTTTGTTGGAATTACGGATCCTTCCCCAGACATCGGCTTCCCAAGTCAAACTGGCTCCTAAGGAATAATCCTCGATATGATTGGCCCCTAAAAACTGACTTGCCGTCATCCCGTTGAGGCTGTAATTAGAAGGATTACTTGTATTTCCCGTTGCATTGAGACTCACAACGGGTAGATTGTTCCATTTTGACTGCCGTACAAGCAGATGTGCTGATTCGATATTTTTAAGCGCGACCTGCATGTCAAAGTTTTTCTTCAGGGTACTATCGATCATTACCTGCAACACTTTATCCGTGAAAAAACTCTTCCATGGCAGCATAGCGATACCAAGCGTATCTTTATCGGTCTCTCCACGGAAAGCCGCAGGAAGTTCTGGCTTGGGCAACTTGGCGTCTTTAGTGATCGCACAGCCAACAAAGGTGCCTAGTAATGCAGTGATAAGAATAATTTGACGATAGTTTTTAGTTAAATAGCTCATAAATTGTCTCTTTTATTTGTCTTAAGCTTCTATAGCATGTGGGATCGCTCGTGTTGGTCGCATTTTCCTTCCCGATATTTTCTCCTGCAGGGCCTGAAACACAACGAACAGCACCGGTATAATAAACAACCCCAGAATGACACCACTGATCATTCCGCCTGCAGCACCTATACTGATGGAATGGTTTCCCATCGCGGACGGTCCAGTGGCCCGCATCATAGGGGAGATACCAGCAACGAATGCGATTGAGGTCATAATAATAGGACGGATACGCAGTTTGGCTGCCTCTAATGCTGCCTGCAGCAATGTAAGCCCTGCATGTCTGCGCTGTACCGCAAATTCGACGATCAGGATTGCATTTTTGGCAAGTAGGCCAATCAGCATAATCAGTGCCACTTGGATATAAATATTATTGTCAATGCCTGCCATGCCGATAGCTGCAAAAACGCCGATGATGCCTGTTGGAACTGAAAAAACTACGGCCAAAGGAAGGATATAGCTGTTATACTGGGCACACAGCAGGAAGTAAACAAATAGTAGAGAGAGCGAAAAAATAATCACGGACTGGCCCCCGGACGAGATCTCTTCCCGAGTCATTCCCGAAAATTCATACGAGTAACCTGATGGCAATACATCAGCTGCGACTTCCTGGACAGCGAGGATAGCATCACCGGTACTAAAGCCAGGTTTGGGCACAGCATTGACACCGATCGAGTTGAAAAGGTTATATCGTGTAATTACCTCTGGGCCAAAGACCCTTTTCAAACTGACCATTGTTTTTACGGGAACCATCTTGCCAGATCTGTTCTTGACATAGACTTCGTTCATCGAAACCGGATCTGCACGTTCCTGTTTGTCGGCCTGTACCATGACCCGATAATACTTACCAAAGCGATTGAAATCGGAAACTTGCGCACTGCCGAAGAAAGATTGCATTGTTCCCAAAACATCTTTTTCATCCACCTCCAATTGTTCGATTTTTTCGTGGTCTAGAATCATCTCGTACTGTGGATAATCTGCACGGAAAGTGGTAAATGCAACAGCTATTTCTTTACGTTTGCTCAACTCGGCGATAAATCTGTTGGCAATTCCACCAAATTTATCCAGCTTGCCGCCGGCTTTGTCCTCGAGGACCAGATCCAGCGCATCCACATTGCTGAACCCGGGAACGGTAGGAAAAGAAAATACAAAGCATTGGGCTCCCTTTATTGTATTGAGTCGTTTTTGAATCTCAGCAATGTTAGCGGTGACATCATTCATCGCTCCGCGCTCACCATCCTTTTTCATCCTGAAAAAAGCTACTCCGGATGACGGACTGGTGGAATTTGTCAACACATTGAAACCTGCTACTTCATTGAATGCAAATTTCGCTTTCATATCCCGCACCTTATCGGCCGCCTCATCAAGGACTGCCTGCGTCCTATTCATGGACGAACCCGGGGGAAGATTGACCGAAATTGCAATAAAACCCAGGTCTTCTGACGGGATAAAACCTGTCGGAGTCCGACGAATAAGCCAGCCAGTAATTACAACAACAAGCGCTAACCCAGCGAGACTTGCCCATTTAAACTTGATCAGCTTTTTCACTGCGACAACATACTTAGCTGTTACATTTTCAAAGCCTTTATTGAAAGCGTAGAAAAAACGCTGTTTAAAATTAGTGGGCTCTTCAGCATGACCATGATTGACATCTTTCAACAATAAGGCACATAATGCGGGACTGAGGGTCAAAGCATTCAATGCAGAAATAACAATTGCAATAGCTAAGGTAAAGGCAAACTGGCGGTAAAACACACCTGCGGACCCTTTCATAAAGCCAACAGGAAGAAATACTGCTGCCATGACCAAAGTAATCGAGATGATGGCACCAGTAATCTCGTGCATCGCGGACATCGTTGCTTTTTTGGCTGTCATATTTTTATTTTCCAGTTTGGAATGTACAGCTTCAACAACGACAATGGCATCGTCTACGACTATACCTATGGCCAGTACGAGTGCAAATAGGGTGAGCAGGTTGATGGAGAACCCGAAGACAGACATAAAGAAAAACGTACCTATGACAGCCACGGGAACTGCAATAGCCGGAATCAGTGTGGACCGGAAATCCTGCAGGAATAGATATACGACTATAAAAACAAGAATAAAGGCTTCCAGAAGTGTATGCTCTACCTGATCAATGGACTGATCAAGCATATCCTTGGTATTGTAGAGTATCTGCTGCTTGATCCCCGGAGGAAAATCTTTTTCAGCTTTTTTCAAAAATTCGGCAACCTTCGTCTGTATTTCTCTCGAGTTGGTACCAGGAAGCTGTATAACCTGGAATAGCACACTTTTTTTATCGTGCACGGTATTTAATGAATTGTAGGTGTAACTGCCCAGTTCCACTTTGGCGACATCTTTAAGTTTGAGCATACTGCCATCTCCATTTGTTCTGATGATCATATTCCCATAGTCCTCGGGTCTGGTATACTTACCCGCATATTTGAGTACATATTCGAAAGATCTGTCGCTTGATTCACCAAACCTTCCCGGTGCCGCTTCTTGATTTTTACTTTTGACGACGGCCATCACTTCTGTCGGGGTAATGTTATATGCGGCCATTTGCGCCGGATTGAGCCATATCCGCATCGAATAATCTCTATTACTGCCGTAAAAAGTGACCTGGCCAACGCCCTGTATACGTTTTAACTCCGGAATGATGTTGATCTGAGCATAATTGGTCAGATATGTTGCATCGTATAGTTCGGGCTTATCACTCATCAAATTAATCGCCATAATAAGCGAATTTTGTACCTTTTGGGTGGTAGTACCGGCTTGGACAACTTCTGGAGGAAGCAATCCCGTAGCAGATGAAACCCGATTCTGTACATTTACAGCGGCCTGGTCGGGATCTGTGCCTAGCTTGAAGTATACGGATATGATGAGTGTACCGTCGTTGCTCGAAGTGGAACTCATATAGGTCATATTTTCAACCCCATTAATGGCTTCCTCCAGCGGTGGCGCTACCGCACGCACCATCGTTTCGGCATTGGCACCGGGATAATTGGCCGAAACCTGAACCACTGGAGGTGCTATATCCGGAAACTGTTGTATAGGTAGATCCATCAGACCTACCGCGCCAAGAATGACCAGCATGATGGAAACTACAGTAGCGATAACTGGCTTATCAATAAAAATTTTTAACATGGTATAATAGTCTTTAGCATAAGTAAAATAAGGTGACTAGTTGCTCGCCATTTTATCGGATGATATCTCGGGCTTAACAGCCATTCCATCTTTAAGGGATTCCAGCCCTTTTAAAATAACTCTGTCCCCACTAGCTAGGCCGCTGGAAATGTAATAGCTGTTTCCGGCAGCTCCGGTAACCGTTAATGCGACCTGCCGGGTTTTGTTGCGCTGGTCAACGACATAGGCAAAGAGCTTGTCCTGCATTTCGAACGTTGCTGCCTGGGGTACAACAACTACACCATGCTGCCTCAGGCCAAGTCTAATACGGCCTGTGTTGCCTGAACGAAGCAAACCTTGCCTATTGGGAAAGGTAGCCCTTAGGGTGATTGCTCCAGTAGACCTATCGAATGCTGCATCAACCATATCAAGCCGACCTGTTACGGGATAATCAGTTCCACCAGAAAGCACCAGATTTACCTCAGCGCTGTTCTTTAATTTTTCGTCGATTGAACGACCTTGCAGACCATTCTTAAAAGCGACAAAATCAGCTTCTCCAACAGAAAAATAAGCGTGAACCTCCCTATTGTCTGAAAGATAGGTCAATGACTGGGCATCGGACGGAGCAACAAGACTACCGGTTTTCTTCGCGAGACGGCCGATATAGCCACTTACAGGAGCTTTAATGGTGGCAAAATTTAAGGTGATTTTGGCATTTTCTATTTTTGCCATCGCCTTTCGCTCACCCGCTACCGCTGCGTCATAGCTGGCCTGTGCAGTTTTCAGCTGATAGTTTGATACAACTCGATTATCCACGAGTGCTTTTAGCTTTTCGACTTCAATTTTTGCGGTCTGCACCTCTGCTTGTGCAATGGATAGCTGTGCTTTCGCATCGTTATATGCTTCCCGGTATGGGCGTGAATCGATCAGGAAGAGTGCTTGGCCCTTTTCAACATAGGCGCCTTCCTGAACCAAAACCCTTTCCAGGATTCCATTCACCTGGGGGCGGATCTCGACGTCAGTAAGCCCTTCCAGCTGTGCCGGGTATTCTGTATAAAGGACCGTATCGGTCTTATTTAAAACCAGTACTGGAACCTCAGGAACACTGGGCTCCTGAACAGGTTGATGACCTGGTTTGCAGGAAGAAAATATGATAACTGGAATTGCAATTCCGAGTAACAGATTTTTTTTCATAAAAATTTGATTTGATATAATAAAAATGTGTAAGAATATGAGTGACTGCTGAGTTTCTTGAGTTATTCAGTGCTGGTAGTACGGATTAATCAGTAAGTATACGACCACTCCAGTAAAACTGACATACAACCAGATCGGCATAGTCCACCGGGCAATCTTGCGATGCTGGTTAATTCGATTGTTTAGCGCAAAAGCCATGGCTAAGAGCCCAAGAGGTACAATGACGGCTGCCAGCACAACGTGCGTGACCAAAATAAAGTAGTAAATCTCTCGCAATATGCCATCTCCTTTATAACTGGTAGAGGGCATAGATAAATGATAGAGCAAATAAGAAAACAGGAATAAGGAGGTAAAGGAGAAGGCAAGAAATATTGAACTTCGATGCAGGAGTATGTTTTTACGACGAATTCCAAACAATGCAAATAGTAGCGAAAAGAAGGTTAAACCATTTAAAATTGCATTGAGCATGGGCAGGCTGGAATAATCACAGCCTGCTACCAAGCTTACTTTTGGCATGAAAAAAGTAAGCAGGATTAAACCATTAATAACAATGGTGAGTACCCAAATAAGTAATATAGAATTTCTGTATGGCATTATTTTATAGATATTTTGTGATTTATGACTGAGCTGGTATTCGTGCAAGCACGGATAAACATCTATTCCAATAATTAAAACATACTATATGGTATGTTTTTGAATATAAAAAGGTCTTCATTGCGTGTGATATTTCTCCAACATACTAATTAGTATGTTTTAATACGTAAAAATTAGATTTTAATAAGTCAACCAAAACATACTATAAAGTATGTTTTTATCAAAAAAATTTACTTCAATGAATCCAGGTATTGTCGGAATTCGCTTAGAAATGATACATAATAGGGTTTACCTAATAACTTTCCCATATTTCTGACACCATGGTATAATGTTATGATATGAAGCGCTATCTGTTTGGCATCATGCGAACGCGCTAATTGCCCTGTCTCCTGCCCCCGTATGATCTCAGCTTCGATCGCTCTCTCCCATTTATTCAACGATTTTTTCAACGCTAACCGAAATGCGTCATTCAGCGGAGCCATCTCCTGAATGAGATTTACAGCCGGACAACCATGCTCAACCGTCATAAACGGATGTTTAAAGAGAAGTTTATCCATCATTTTATAGATGTTATCTCGAAAATTTGAGCTTGATGACAGTGAATTTTGAATGTCTGGCCAAATCTCCGTATGCATAGCTTCTTCTATCAACGCTATACCCATCTCTTCTTTATTTTTGAAATGATAGTAAAAGGCTCCTTTGGTCACCTGTGTTGTAGCCAGGATGTCATCAATACTGGTCGATTGAAAACCCTGCTTGTATATCAATTCCATTGCTCTTCTGAGAATATCCGATCTTGTTGCCTGTGCTTTTGACATAAACATACCAATTAGTATGTCGCAAATATACACAGCAAATGCACTGTTTGTCTCCCCCACTTGTCATTCTTAAGTAAAACTGAAAAATTAAAAGAAGTACTCACTTCATCTCTATTTTTTAGCTATTTGGGGCTAATTGGATATAAAATGTTTTTGACTGTAAAATGACCCTAGGAAAATCAAAACACTAGATTCTTTTAATATGTTTGCAAACATACTAGTTAGTATGTAATTTTATTTACCTAACATTGAAGCAATTTTTAAGTTAGAAATTTCATCATTTAGGCATTTAGACAAAAACATACTAGTTAGTACTTTTTATAAAGTATTGTTTTGATATGATATACCGCATTTTTTTTCTCTTATTATTTGTAGCCCTATTGGGCCTTTACAAATTATTCAGTTCATCAAGAACCGACAGCAGACTAGACCGCGTGCTTCTCAGTAATCCCATCATACTGGACGTTCGCAGCCCCGCAGAATTTCAAAAAGGGCATATGAACGAAGCGATCAATATACCGATAGACAGCATTGAATTTGTCCCCTTGAATAAATTCGATTCCACACGTCCCATCATTACCTATTGTTCACACGGTGTGAGGAGCATCAGAGCTGTAGGTTTATTGAAATCTAGAGGTTTAAAGTATGTTTACAACGGCGGATCCTGGGAGGATCTGGTCACACGACTAGAAGACCATAAACATCGGTCAGCAAAATAAGAACCCTTGATCTTTTATCTATTATCCATAAAAAAATGTTATGTATTACTTTTTTCTTGTTTATCATTCAGCTATTCGATGGTTTGTTTTAGGTAGCCTAGTTTATGCCATATTCACTGCGTTCAGGGGATTGAGATTGAAAAAAAAATTCAGTCCCAAGACCAATGCTATTCGTCACTGGACTGCAACCATTGCCCATATTCAGTTATTGATCGGAATGGCACTTTATATCCAAAGCCCTATTGTCCTAGCTAAAACGACTGACGGGTTGGGGTCGATGGCTAGTCCGCATGTTTTCTTCAAATATATCCATATTTCGCTTGCGGTAGTGGCAATCGTGTTGATTACGATCGGCTCAGCTAAAGCCAAACGTATGCAGGAAGACCAAGCCAAATATCAAACCATGCTATGGTGGTTTTCCGCAGCATTACTTATTATACTAATTGCGATTCCATGGCCGTTTTCTCCCCTGGCAGCACGCCCCTATCTACGCTCATTCTAAATCAATTCATTATACGCTACTAATTTTCAACGTACAAATGTTAAATCAAATTTTTAAAACACAGTTGGGCCGCCTGCGGCTGCTTAGTTATCTTGAAGGTATTTCGCTCCTTATCCTTGTCTTTATTGCGGTACCATTAAAATATTGGGGACAACAGCCCATGCTAGTCAAAGCGCTTGGACCAATCCATGGTATGCTCTTTTTATGGTTTGTTATATCAACACTTAGTGTGGGGGTCGAAAGGCACTGGAAATTCAGACAAACAACTTGGAAAGTATTACTTGCCTGCCTTATCCCCTTCGGTACATTTTATATCGATAGGCATATTCTCAAACCTATTATGGAGGCTGAATGAATAAGAAAACGATAATCGTAGCTGGTATAGCTTTCATAAATTTGATCATTATTTTTGTGGGATACCATATCCACCCTTCTCCTTTAAATTATGATACAGCATCCGTAAAGCTAGACTTTACTGTACCGCTCAACTTTCCTACCCCAAAAGCTCCGTTCGGTCAACACCAGATAACCCCAGCCGGGTTCCAACTTGGAAGGCTTCTCTTCTATGATCGGGTGCTCTCCCTAAACAATTCCATTTCTTGCGCAAGCTGCCATCATGCAGCTGCAGCTTTTTCAGACGAAAATAAGGCGTTGAGTCAAGGGATGAAACAATGTACCGGAACAAGAAATGCTCCGGCACTATTTAATCTTGCTTGGCAAAAGGAATTCATGTGGGATGGACGGATCAAAGAATTGCCACTATCGTCTCACAACGCCATTACCAATCCTTGTGAAATCGCCAACAGCATGGCGGGCGCAGTTGACAAACTTCAATCGAACAGCAAGTATAAGGGATTTTTTAAAGCTGCTTTTGGTTCAACAGCTATAGATTCGACAAAAGTACTGAACGCACTTGCACAGTTCATGACTATGCTCGTATCTGCTAATTCACGTTACGACAAATATACCAGGCATGAAAATGGTGGCATCTTTACGGATACGGAGAAACAAGGGTATACATTATTTAAAAAAAATTGCAGCGTATGCCACCAGGAGCCATTATTCACAGATATGAGTTATCGTAATAACGGTCTAGACCTCATATCCCGAGACTCGGGGAAAAGTAGTTCGACACATTTGGCAAGTGATATAGGAAAGTTTCGTGTGCCCTCACTCCGAAATATTGAAGTCACGGCGCCCTACATGCATGATGGGAGGCTCGGCACACTTGAAGAAGTACTAGACCATTATACTGAAGGCATAAAGCAGAATTCTAATCTAGATGGGGAGTTACAACAAAATGGCAAAATAGGCATTACGCTTTCTGCTAGTGAAAGAAGCAAAATTATAGCTTTTTTAAAAACATTAACAGACAATGACTTTTTAACCGATCCAAGATTTCAACGGCCATGAACTGATAAGATTAGGATAAATATCGATAGCACTTTTAAGCATCTTTCTATAAGGGAGATACCAAAAAAAACAGGGAATTTTAGACCTTTCTTAAGGTTTTATTCTAAATCTTTATATATATCTATTTATGTATTACTATTTTTTTTAGTATATTTATCTTCATAAAAAGTAAAATAAAATTGTAATAGCCAATATGCCGTCTAGTTTTCTCGAGCTGACGGGAAGAACTTATCAAATCTAAATATATGGCAAAGAATAAAAAGATTAATGTACAGGGAGTAGATATTCTCTTGGAATTGCAACAATAAAACAGACACTTAGTTAAGCTGCAATATTTTGTTTATTTATTTTTCTGGCAAACTCCTCTGGTGATAAGTATCCTAAAGCAGAATGTTGCCTTTTTCGGTTGTACCATGTTTCAATATATTTAAAGACAATAAGCGCAGCTTGCTCCCTGTGAGCGAATTTGTGCTGATATACACATTCTGCCTTCAATGTCTTGAAAAAACTTTCAGCGACAGCATTATCCCAGCAATTCCCCTTTCTACTCATGCTTCTTATGATGAGTGGATTTTTTTCCAGCATCGACCTGAACTCATGACAGGCATATTGTACCCCACGGTCAGAATGGAAGATTAGTTTCTGAATGATTGGTCTTGCTCTTTGTGCCATTTTAAAAGCAGAAATCACCGTATCTACCGCGTTCATGGTCTTACTTAAAGCCCATCCGATTACTTTTCGATCTCCTAGATCGATTATAGTTGTCAGATACAACCATCCCTGTCGTGTTTTGATGTAGGTGATGTCTGAAACCCATGCTGCACCAAGTGTTCCTGGTTTAAAGTCACGGTCCAATATATTCTCCGGTACCGAAAACTTATAGGTGGAATCTGTAGTCACCTTAAATTTTTTCTTGACAATACTTCAAAATTTTGCCTTTCTCATCAGTTTAGCAACCCTCACCCTGGATACCTTAATATTCTTTTTGTGTAGTTCTCGGGTAATACGTGGACTGCCGTAAGTTTTCTTACTATTTATAAAGACATCCTGAATTACCATAACGAGCTGTTGGTTTTCTACACTTCTCTTTGAAGGAATGCCCTTTAAAAAGTTGTAATAGCCCGCTCTGCTCACCTTGAACACATGACACATCTTCTCGACAGAAAATATTTCCTTATTGTTCCTTATGAACCTGAATATTTGGTGTCGCTCTTGGAGAAGATGCTTACAGCCTTCTTTAATATATCACGTTCTATCTGTGTCTCCCGAAGTTCTTTTCTTAATCGTGCTAACTCCTGTTCGCTCCCACTTAGAATAACTTTTCCATTGCCGGGAAAACTATTTCCTTGTTTTACAGCGTGTTCCTTGCGCCACCTATACAACAATGCAGGACTAATATCCAATTCCCGGGCCAGCGCGCTAAGGTCGCTACGCGTGTTACTCAGTTCAACACTCATCAGTTTGAACTCCTTGGTATAAACTTTTCTTTCTCTCGACATAAGTCTCTTAAGTTATCAAATTCTCTTAACTTAATGTCCACTCAAATGTCGTAGCAACTTCATCCTGTATCAAGAACATCAAAATGATTACATATCACTTACCGATATTGCCAGACACAAAGATTCGGCACATACTGACGATTTAATTAAAAACTGGATGAGAAATCGCAATACAATTGAACTCTTAGGTTTTTGGGAAAGTATATATAATCCCAATTTTAAACCCGTCGAATTCGACGGGTTTAGAAAACAAGCTGGTCTCAATAGTTTTGTGATGACTCCCAAACGCTGGATAGAAAATACCAATGCAATTGGTATAATTTCTAAAGCTGGGAGATACGGGGGAACTTTTGCTCATAAGGACATAGCACTAGAATTCGCTTCCTGGATTTCAATCGAGTTTAAACTTTATATAATAAAGGAGTTTCAACGTTTAAAAGACGATGAAAACAATCGTTTGAAATTAAATTGGGATTTAAATAGAACGCTAGCTAAGGTGAATTATCAAATCCATACAGATGCTATCAAAGAAAATCTTATTCCGCCAGAAATCACCAAACAACAGTCAAATTCCGTTTATGCCAACGAAGCCGATATACTTAATATCGCACTATTTGGAATAACTGCCAAACAATGGCGAGATACTAATCCTGATAACAAGGGCAATATTCGAGACTACGCGGTTATAGAACAGTTGGTCGTACTAAGCAACATGGAAAGTATAAACGCGTTATTAATTCAACAAGGAGTACCACAAAATAAACGGCTTATGCAACTGAATAAAGTAGCGGTAACACAAATGAAGTCGCTCGTAGAAAATAAAGCCGCTAAAAAATTGAAATAGTACGTCGCCATGATGAGCCAAGGCAACTCTGGCGGCATCCATTATGGACACTAGTAGCTAACAACAGGTCAATAGTCGATCCAGCATGAATCTATACACGCTTTTATCGTCGCATGGGCAAAAGATGATCCTGTAAACAGTAAATTAGCGTATTCACAATTATTTGAAAAATATATACAACTATCTTTGAACGTAGATCAAAACAGCTTACAGCATGGTATAATAACTAAAAACTTTATTACTGATATATCGACAAGTCTTAAAAGTTATGGTGAATTGATTGGATACAAATTGGACGATGAGACAAAAAATAAGATAACTAATACTATTAAAGCAGAACAATATGGAATTATTAAAGAGGGTACATCCAGAAAAAGGCACAAAACTTGGCTGTTAAATTCTTGTTTTTATTTTTATCCGTAACATTGTTTTCCTGTATATCGATTAGGAAACGAGATGCCAATTATTTCAAAGGAAAAGACAGTGGGGGCTATGACATGCACAGTACCCCTTTCGAAAAAAGAGATTAAAGA
>JALAGS010000006.1 GCA_022712315.1 Sphingobacterium sp.
ATATACTCTTAACTTTAAAAGTTGTCCGACCTGGATTCGAACCAAGACAAACAGAACCAAAAACTGTCGTACTACCCTTATACTATCGGACAATGTCTCTAAAAAGTTGACGTTTCCGTCTTTTTCTTTTTGACGACGCAAAGATAGAGATTTGTTTTAAAAATCAAAATGCAAATTTAAAAAAATCTAAACCCTTCTATAAATAATAAGCCTTGCATATAACGCAGAAAAGGCTTGCGATTTGCAAGCCTTTTCTATTGTTTGTTGTCCGACCTGGATTCGAACCAAGACAAACAGAACCAAAAACTGTCGTACTACCCTTATACTATCGGACAAACAATATCAAAAGTGTTTTCTACCGTAATGATGTCGTTCACATTTGATGATGCAAATATACGGACTATTCTTATTTCTGCAAATAAAAATGTGCTGTCAAGTGCATTGGGGCTGATTTTCAAAGAAATAATTTTTGTTTTTATCTAAAATGATCGGTCTGGTTGCTGTTTTTCTTTCCGAATTTTCATTCCCAATAGACGAGGATGCGTATCAATCTCCTGCCAAGCGCCTAATATCACTGGCTTTAGAAATGTTTTTTTAATTAAGATGTGTTAAAAAATCAGAATAAAGTTCATTTCTTATTAACTTATCCTTATTTTCGAGCCGTATTAATAATACTTTTTACAGTTATCATTTTATGAACTATACTAAAATCAACAATCTTTTAGGATGGATATGTGCGCTAATTGCAACTATAGCGTATGTCATGACTGCCGAACGATCGACGAGCTGGTGGGACTGTGGTGAGTTTATCGCTTCAGCCTTTAAGCTTCAAATTGTGCACCAGCCAGGAGCACCGTTATTCTTAATGATTCAAAATATATTCTCTAACCTTGCCGGTGGGGATGTTACACGAATTGCATTCTGGATGAATGTCGGCTCGGCGGTATGTAGTGGTCTGACCATTTTGTTTTTGTTTTGGACAATTACGGCATTAGCAAAGAAAATCGTTGTAAAGGGTGTTGATGGATCATATACATCAACCGATTTAATTAAAATATTCGGCTCGGGTGCTGTAGGTGCCTTAGCCTACGCATTTACAGATACATTTTGGTTTTCTGCCGTGGAATCTGAGGTCTATGCAATGTCTTCATTGTGTACGGCGGTTGTATTTTGGGGGATTCTAAAATGGGAAAACCACGCCGATGAGGCGGGGTCAGACCGCTGGTTGATTTTTATCGCCTACGTGATGGGGCTTTCCATTGGAGTTCACTTACTGAACCTTTTGGTTATTCCTGCCATTGCTTTGGTTATCTATTTTAAACGTTCAAAAACAGTTACATCATCAGGGGCAATCAAAGCTTTCTTAATTGGTGTTGTTGTCTTGGCGCTGATCTTATGGGGTATCATTCAATACACCGTTAAAGCAGCAGCATATTTTGATCTGTTCTTTGTCAACAGCTTGGGCATGGGCTTCGGTACAGGCTTCAACCTATTTATGGTTTTAGCAGTGGCTCTTTTTGTCTATGGTATCTGGTACTCGATCAAGAAGGCCAAACCGATGCTGAATCTGATCCTGATCAGTGCAGCATTCATCATTTTTGGTTATAGCTCTTTTGCCATGATCATGGTGCGTGCCAAAGCAAATCCTACTTTAAATAACAGTGATCCAGATAATGCGTTTTCCTTTGTAAGTTATCTCGGACGTGAGCAATATGCAAGTGAGCCTCTTTTAAACGGACCTACATTTGACGCGCAGGTAGTTGACGCGGAACCGACCTATACGTACAGAAAAGATAAGGATAAGTATACGAAAGTGGAAAACGGCATGGACTATAAATACGATAAAACCATGTTTTTTCCGCGTGTTTACAGTTCTAGGGATCAGGGCCATATTGATTATTACCGTGATTATTTAAAAATCCCAGAAGGACAGTCTCCGACTTTTGGTGATAATTTGAAGTTCTTTTTCAGTTATCAGATCGGACATATGTATGGACGTTATTTCCTGTGGAATTTTGCCGGCCGTCAGAATGACCAACAGGGTCAAGGATCATTTACAGAAGGAAACTGGCAGGCGGGCATCAAGCCGATTGACCAAATGCATAATGGTGGACAAAATGCAATTCCGGATTCATTGAAGACTGATCCTTCAAATAATAAATATTACTTCTTGCCTTTGATTATTGGTTTAATCGGTGCATTCTGGCATTTTGGAAAGAGACAACGCGATGCGGGAATCGTGGGCTTGTTGTTTTTCTTTACAGGCTTAGCAATTGTATTGTATTTGAATCAAAGTCCGTTACAACCTCGTGAACGTGACTATGCCTATGCAGGTTCATTTTATGCCTTCGCCATCTGGATCGGTTTGGGCGTATTTGCAATTGCAGATTACCTTAGTAAAAAAGTGGATGGTAAAGTGGCTGCCGGTGCTGCTACTGTAGCTTGTCTATTGGGTGCTCCAGTATTGTTGGGATTTCAAAACTGGGACGATCACGATCGCTCAGAAAAAACAACTGCACGTGATCTCGCTAAAAATTATTTAGCTTCTTGTGCGCCAAATGCCATCTTGTTCACCTATGGAGATAACGATACCTATCCTTTGTGGTATGTACAGGAAGTTGAAAATTATCGTCCGGATGTGCGCGTGGTAAACTTAAGTTTGTTGAGTTCGGACTGGTATATGCGTCAGATGAAACAGAAAGTGAATCAGGCAGACGGCTTACCAATCAATATTGACGACGAAAAATTCAAAAAAGGTGTTCGTGAAGTCCTTTACTATCAGGATATGAAAGTACCAGGGCATGTGGATCTGGATTTGATTATGCAGATTTTATTGTCCGACGATCAAAAGAACAAATTGGAGTTGAGAGGTGGTAAGTTCGAAAACTTCCTGCCAACGAAAAACTTTAGCCTTCCGGTGAATAAAGAGTCTGTTCTGAAAAATAATGTAGTGCCTAAAGCTTGGCAGGAATCCATTGTAGATACAATGAGCTGGACCTACAACAGGAATTATATTTCCAGAGCCGAACTGTCTATTTTAAATGTGTTGTTAAATAACGATTGGAAACGTCCGATCTATTTTGCGGCAACCGTTCCAAATGACAATTACCTTGGTCTGGATAAATATTTAGTGCAAGAAGGTTTTGCCTTGCGTTTAATGCCAATTGCTACGCCTGCTGGGGCCGAAGGTACATTGGTTGATACACAGTCTGCTTATAAAGATATTACAACAAAATATCAATGGGGTAATATGGCGCATGCTTCCTACCTGGATCCTGAATCTTATCGCATGATTACCATGATTACCAATACAGTGATGGGTGGTACGGCAACACAATTGATGATGGAAGGACATAAGGATGAGGCACGAAAAGTCGCTGTTGAAACTTATGAGAAAATGCCAAAACGTGTTTATTTGATGCGTGATATTTTGGGATATATTCCAATTGTTAATGTATTGTATGAAACTGGCGAAACCAAACGTGCAAATGAGATCGTAAACCGCAATTTGAAGTTTATGACACAGAATATGCGTTGGTATCAGGATATTGCTCAGACAAAGCCCGAGCTGGAATATTCAAATATAGGTACGGCTCTACGTGCTTTGGGCGCTTATAAGAGCATCTTGGCTTCTACCTCGGAAAAACAATTGCTACAGCAAGTGACCGATTTAGAGAAATCATATAAACAACAGTATGGTGTCGAATAACAGTTAAAGACATTATTTTAATATAAAACGCTGCCCTTTGCTGCAGGCCTTCAAAAAAAGAAATTTGTTTTTTTGAAGCGATGTAGGAAAGGGCAGCTTTTTTTGATTATTTTTTCTTAGCTTAAGGGCGTATAAACCAGCCTGAATTAGGATGAAATACCCCTGTATAAGAAGTATACTTGCTTATGAAAACTATCTGGGGATTCTATACATGGCCTTTACAACCTCCTAAGGCAGCATGGATGCCTAGGGCGGAGATGAAAATCGATACTTAATAAATAATTATTTGCATATGAAGCGCCAATTAAAATTGTGGGATGCAGTTATGCTGGTCATGGGATCAATGATCGGAAGCGGTATTTTTATTGTCTCGAGTGATATGATGCGGCAACTGGGGTCCGGATATTGGTTGGCGATAGTCTGGCTGTTGACAGCATTGGCTACTGTTGCGGCAGCAATATGTTATGGTGAATTGTCGTCAATGTATCCGAAGGCTGGAGGTCAATATACCTATCTGACAGAAATATTTGGTAAGCCAATCGGTTTTCTATATGGTTGGAGTTTGTTTACCGTTATTCAAACGGGGACGATCGCTGCAGTAGCTGTTGCTTTTGGTAAGTTTACCGCTTACCTCATTCCGCAGCTGAATGACGCTGCCCCGCTGTTCCAGCGTGGAGAGTTTAAGATTACCTGGATACAGATCCTCGCTATGGGCGTTATTATACTGCTTACCTTTATCAATACAAGAGGGATCAAAAGCGGTAAATCCGTTCAGTCTTTCTTTACTTCTGCCAAAATCATTGCCTTGATTTTATTGATTGTAGGTGGTTTGTTGTTGATTAAGGAAAATCATTTTTCGGAAAATATGGCGTACGGCTGGGATTCTTTTCAAAACTTAAAAGGTGCTGGCTGGACGCAGATCTCTGGAGGGGCATTGATGGGGGCATTGGCTGCAGCGATGGTCGGTTCGGTATTTAGCAGTGTGGCCTGGGAAAATGTGACGTTTGTTTCCGGCGAGATTGTCAATCCGCAGCGCAATGTTGTTCGGGCATTGGTCATTGGCACGAGCCTGGTGATGTTGCTTTATATCAGTTGTAATTACATTTACCTAGCGGCTTTAAATCGGGAGGAGATTGCTTTCGCCGCCAATGATCGCGTTGCCATTGCAGCCGCGGAAAAAATGCTTGGGCATAGTGGCACGATCGCTATGGCAATTCTGGTTATGATCTCTACCTTTGGTTGTGTCAACGGACTTGCGCTTTCAGGAGCGCGTGTTTTTCAAACCATGGCAAAAGATGGTCTATTTCTGAAGCAAGCTATTCCCAATAACAAATATGATGTGCCTGCAAGATCCTTATGGCTACAGGGAATTTGGGCTTCTTTGCTTTGTCTAAGCGGGCAATACGGCAATTTACTTGATATGATATCCTTTGTTATCGTGATATTCTATATGATTACTGTGCTTGGTGTTATTATACAACGTATCCGTAGACCGGATTTGGAACGTAGCTATAAGACTTTCCTATTTCCGGTGACACCAATCCTGTACTTGCTGATCGGCACAGTGTTTTGTGTATTACTGATTATTTATAAACCACAATACACTTGGCCGGGCTTTATACTCGTGCTTATTGGGGTGCCGGTATACTTTTTTGCCCGGAATAATAAAAATACACAGGTAGACCAGTGATCATGGGCTGTGAAATGTCAATTTTAAACAGGGGGTCTGCGGATAAATGAAGGAAATGTACATCGCTAAAATCAGATGGACGTAGGCGCAGTGAAGCATGCGAATATTGAAATTAATTGCCCCTCATGGCTTTATTTTTATTAAAAAAAGTGTAGCTTTGCTCAAACATTCCCATAATGAAACAGTCGATTTTATTAGACGGACCAAAATTTCAAATCACAATTCAAAGACTATGTCGTCAATTGATTGAGAATCACGGTGATTTTTCAAATGCTGTCGTCATAGGTATTCAGCCCCGAGGAACTTTCTTAGCTCGACGTATTGTCAAAGAGCTCGAGCAGATGATTGGAAAAGAGATTTTAGTTGGTGATTTGGATATTACCTTTTATCGCGATGACTTCCGCACAAAAGGGAATGCTGGTCCGCTCTTAGCAAATAGCACAAATATCAATTTTATTGTAGAAGGTAAAGACGTCATTTTTATAGATGATGTTTTATGGACAGGACGTACTATTCGTGCCGCGATGGATGCTGTACAGGCATTCGGCCGGGCAAGAAGCATAGAACTGCTTGTTTTGGTCGATCGTCGGTTCTCTAGACAGATCCCTATTCAGCCTGATTATATCGGAATACAGGTAGATTCAATTGATTCACAAAAAGTAATTGTTAACTGGAAAGAATCCGAGGATCAGGATAGTATTATCCTGATTACGGAGAAGAAAACTTCAGCTAGCGATTAATAGGGGTGCAGTAAGATCCTGGAGGTATTGTCTACCTTTGGAGGTGCACGCTGTCAATAAAACCTTCATGACTTCGCAGACGCCAACAGCAATGAAAGCAAACTGAAGGTTCTTTCTGGCCAATAAGATCAGACACTTTCAGAAAAAAAATGATTAGTAAATATTTGAATATACTATAAAATGTCATCTGTAGCAGAACAATTAAGTACTCGCCATTTATTGGGGATCAAAGATCTGAATGAGAAAGATATCCAATTGATCCTGGATACAGCAAGTAATTTCAAAGAGGTATTAAATAGGCCGATCAAAAAAGTTCCTTCATTACGGGATATTACGATTGCCAACGTGTTTTTTGAAAATTCAACGCGGACACGCTTGTCATTTGAACTTGCTGAAAAAAGACTTTCTGCAGATATTGTTAATTTTGCGGCATCCTCGTCTTCAGTAAGCAAAGGCGAGACACTCATCGATACGGTCAATAATATTCTTGCCATGAAGGTCGATATGATTGTGATGCGGCATCCCTATGCAGGAGCTGGGGTATTTCTAAGTAAACATGTTGATGCACAGATTGTCAATGCCGGTGACGGCGCACATGAACACCCGACGCAAGCTTTGCTTGACTCTTTTTCAATCCGTGAGCGGTATGGTGACGTAGCCGGTCGTAAAATCGCTATCGTTGGAGATATCACGCATTCACGTGTTGCATTGTCCAATATCCTATGTCTGCAAAAGCAGGGGGCAGAAGTGATGGTTTGTGGTCCAACAACATTAATTCCCAAACATATTACATCATTAGGTGTAAAAGTTGAACATGATTTGAGAAAAGCGCTGAACTGGTGTGATGTGGCAAATATGTTACGGATTCAATTGGAACGTCAGGATATTGCCTATTTTCCTTCCTTAAGGGAATATTCCATGCTTTATGGATTGAATAAAGAAATTTTGGATTCTTTAGAGAAGCCGATCACAATTATGCATCCCGGACCAATCAATCGGGGTGTTGAGATCACATCGGATGTCGCGGATAGCGAACATTCCATTATTTTGGATCAGGTTGAAAATGGTGTTGCTGTGCGTATGGCTGTCTTGTATCTACTAGCAGGACAACGCGGATAGTTTAACCTTCGTTTGAAGTGCCCCTGTGGCGATTCGGAACGAGGTTATACTGTTTTCTAATTCAACAATATTATGCCTGACTTTATTTTTTGTCGGGCATATTTTTTGTGCAAAATTTCCGTTATAATACAGGGTTATACACAGATGTTAATAACTTTTGTGTAAAATAGCTCAATTAAAGTATAATTTAGTAAAATGAATAAAACTATCTCCCTGAGAAGTGGAGGTGTGAATTGATTTTCAATAAATTTTGATCTATCTTCAAGCCATCAAAGGCGGTAGAGTTTTGATGAATTTGAATTTAAATCAAATGATCGTTTTTTGGAGGGAGATTCATTTACATTTGCAGATAAATAACATATTAAGGTTTCACATATTATGTATAAGAAGATTTACCAGGTGGGAGTTGCATTAACCGTTATGGCGACGCCAGCATTAGCGCAACAGACAGAATGGCAACAAATCAACAAGGCGTACAAAACAGGGATGGAATTGTATGAACGCGGAAAATTTAGTTCTGCTTCAGCACAATTTGATCGTGTTGAAGCCTTGCGCACAAAATCCAATTTGCAATTGGACGAAACAGAGGAACTGTCTTTGTTGAAAGAGAACGTACGGTATTATCAAGCAGTTTGCGCCTTGGAATTGGGTGAATCCGATGCCGAGAACCGTTTTCTGAAATACATCAAAGATTTCCCTGTCAGTGCAAATGCTAAGGCGGCTTATTTTCAGATCGGTAAATCCTATTATGCTAAAAAAGATTATGTTAAAGCGTTAGAATGGTTTAATAAAATCGACAGCAAAAATCTAGCAGGTAAGGAAAATGTTGAATATCGCTTTAAATTTGGATATGCTTCCTTTATGACTAAGGATTATAAAACAGCAAAACCATTATTTGAAGGACTGAAAGATCAAAAAACGGAATTTCAGGAAGCTTCGATCTATTACTACGCTTACCTATCGTACCTAGATGCAGAGTATAAGACTGCATTGAATGAATTTGAACGTCTGAATGGATCGAAACAATTCGAAAATAGCTATCCTTACTATATCACAGCTTTGTATTTCTTGGATAAACGCTATGATGATGTGCTGGATTATGCATTGCCAATTCTGTCAAGAACAAAACAGGAAAACGAAACAGAGATGTTCCGTATTATCGCGGCGACGTACTTTATCAAGGGTGATTTAAAAACATCGAAAGATTATTACGATAAATTCCAGGCACAAGATCAAGGTAAGACGCAGAATAATCAGGATAGCTACCAAATTGGTTACATTGCCTATAAATTGAAGGATTACGATAAAGCGATCACCGAACTGGAAAAAATGACTGATCCGGACGCGTATTATCAATCTGCGATGATTACCCTGGGTGATTCTTTCTTGAAGAAAGGCAATAAGCAATCTGCACGTAACGCCTTTTTCCGTGCTTCGAAATTGGACTTTGATCCAGCGATGCAAGAAGAAGGGTTATTCAATTATGCGAAGCTTTCCTATGAATTGGAATTCCACCAAGTCGCCTTGGCTTCGACACAGGAATACCTGAAAACCTATCCAAAATCGAAACGTTTGGAGGAAGCAAAGACCTTGCTTGCTGAAGTATTGTTGAGCACAAAGAATTACCGTGAAGCAGTTGATATTTTAGAATCTATTCCTAAACGCGGAAAAGAAGCAAATGCAGCTTATCAAAAGGTGACCTACTATAGAGGTTTGGAATATTATAACGAACGTGCTTTTGAAAACGCAATCTCCTTTTTCATGCGTTCTGAAGAGTTTCGTTACGATGAGGAAATTTATGCTTTGGCAACTTATTGGAAAGCGGAAGCGATGTATGAAGTACGTAAATACGGAGAAGCGGTTACCAATTTCAATAAATTCTTACGCTTGCCAGGCGCCAGCAAGACAGATGTTTATAGTTATGCCAATTATGCGTTAGCTTACGCGGCTTTCCGTAATGGTAATTACAGTACTGCTGCAAATTATTTCGAGCGTTTCTTGGCTTCCGGTGGTTCAAAGGGAATTGAAATGAATACACGTAATGATGCTATTGCACGCTTAGGTGATTCTTACTTCTCCTCGAAAAATTACGGCAGAGCATTAACAGAATACAATAAATTGATCTCGTCTAAAGCTCCTAGTCAGGATTATGCTTTATTCCAACGAGGTATTATTCAAGGATTGCAGGGGGATAACAATGGTAAGATTTCAACATTGAATGCTGTTATTTCACAATTCCCGAATTCTAATTATGCTGATGATATTGCATTTGAGATTCCTTATACGCGTTTCTTGATGGGAGAGAGTGATCAGGCGATCTCTGGGCTCCAAACAATGGTGGAAAAATATCCCCGTAGCAGTTATGTCCCACGTGCTTTGGTAACGATTGGTCTAGTCCAATATAACCAAGATAAAAACGACGCTGCATTGGCAACATTCCAACGTGTGGTTGACCAATATGCATCAACGGATGAAGCAAAACAGGCCATGCGTTCGATTGAGAATATCTATCTGGACAAAGGTGATGCGACAGGTTATATCAAATATGCAACTGGAACAAACTTAGGTGATGCGTCGAAATCGGAGCAAGATTCCCGTTCATTCTCCACTGCGACAACCTTATTCTCCAGAGGGAATTATCAGGGTGCAGTGGAAGCTGTAAATGCTTATTTCGATAAATTCCCGAAACCAAACCAAGAGAAATATGCACGCTTTGTGCGGGCAGAAAGTAACGCAGCTCTGGGAAATACAGAAGATGCATTGCATGATTACAATATTATTTTGAATGACTGGACTTCCCCTTATACGGAGCGCACGTTGATTTCTGTGTCCAATTTATATTTGAAACAAAAGAAATATAATGAGGCTACGCAGCTGTTGAAAAAACTGGAACTTACTTCTGAATATAAGTCTAATTATGGTTTTGCAATCAACAACCTCATGGTCTCTTATTATCAGATCGGAGATTATAAGGAAGCATTAAATTATACCAACGCGGTTAAGAATTACGAAAAGTCTTCCGAAGAAGAGATCGCAAATGCTTTCTTGTACGCCGGTAAATGCTATGTTAAGCAGAATAAGAAAACTGAAGCAATGAAAGAATTCAGTTTGGCAGCGTTGAAGAGCCGTACCGTATACGGTGCGGAAGCAAAATACAATGTTGCCCTACTGCAATTGGAAAATAAACAATACGATGCTTGTATCAAAACAGCAATGGATTTATCGGATAATTTTTCTTCCTACGAGTATTGGGTAGCAAAAAGTTTTATCACCATGGCTGATGCCTATGCAGGTAAGGGCGATACCTTCCAGGCAAAAGCTACACTTGAATCGATTGTGGATAACTATGATGCGAAAGATGATATTTTGCCAGCAGCAAAAGAACGTCTAAATAAATTGAACAACAAAAAGAAATAGGATACAATGAAGAAGTTGCAAAATAGAAACGTGAAGAAATATACTTTAGCAGCGCTTTTGATGGGCGTGGGATTGAATTCTTTTGCACAGGAAACAGGCAAGAAGAATGATCCTGAAAAACCGGTCACTATCGATTCTTTTGATGTTGTTCGTGATTATAAACCAATTCTTGCGGATGCAGTGAAAATCCGCCGTAGTCCCGATATGACCAATAAAAGGGAGTATCAGCCCAAATTGTCCTACAACAATATTTTGGACAAAAAATTGGATATTAATACTGGTCTGAAACAATTGAATGTACAAGAGATCCCTTTTGCACAACCCTTTGAGCATAGTAGCAACTATGTCAAATTTGGTATCGGTAACTATAACAGTATATTGGGGGAGGCTTATTTAGCTTCTGAGCAGTTTGAAAACACTAGATTTGGCTTATTTGCGAAGCATTTAAGTCAAAAAGGCAATATTGATGGACAGAAGTTCAGTACACAGGATATCGGTATTTTTGGTCGTCGCGTATTGGATGCCGTGACCGTCAAAGGAACCATCGGATACAACCGTTACGGAACAAATTTCTATGGCCAGACCTTTGATCAATCGGGAACAACCTTGTTGAATGCGACTCCGGATAAGCAAACCTTTACAGATATCTATTTAAATGGAGAACTGTCAAGTAATGTTGATCCTAAAAATGAGCAAGCATTAAGCTATTCAGCAAAAGTTGACGGTTACTTGTTTAAAGATGCTTACAAAGCCAAAGAGAATTCAATTGCATTATCGGGTTATCTGAATAAGCGTTTAAGTGCTTTCAATGTTGGAGCGAATTTAAGCGTAACGATGAATAATGCAAAAGATAGCGCTGAGGTAAAAAACCATTTGGCCGTTATTAATCCATATATCCGTTTCAAAGGCGACAACTATAATGTAACCTTGGGAGCGAATTTGACTTCCGAATTCGGTGATAGTACACGATTCAATGTTTTCCCATCAGTAGAAGCGGATTTTGCCCTGGCGCCAGAATATATTTCTTTGTTTGCGGGAATTAACGGTGGCGTAAAACAAGCTTCTTTCCGGAGTTTTGCAAAAGAAAATCCTTATTTGGCACCCAATGTCAGGATGATCAACTCGATAGAGAAAATGAACGTCTATGCGGGGTTAAAAGGAAATGCCGGTGCAACGTTTGGTTATAAAGTAAAGGTATTCTACAAGCAGATCGAAGGATTGCCTTTGTTTAAAAACAGTACATATGGCGATAGCCAAAATGGCTATGTTCCTTGGGCTTTCGATGTAGTTTATGATGGCGTAATCAATAAAGCTAAGCACATGGGATTGGAAGGAGAGATCAATGTCCGTCTTTCGCAATTGGTTAATCTAGGTGGAAAGGTCTTTATTGACGACTATAAATTGAGCGATGAAGAAGAAGCTTGGGGATTACCTAAATTCCGTATGCAGGCCAACGCGCGTTTCAATATTTCCGATAAATTGTTTATAGATGCTGAGCTTTCTACCCAAGGCAATACGTATGCGTATATTTATGATTATAACACCGATGGCAGCCGTATTGCTAACAGTGGTCATAAAGCAACAATCGCTTCGTTTGCAGATCTTAATGCCGGTGCAGAATACCGAATCAAAAAACAATTTGGTATTTTCGTGAAAGCAAATAACATCTTTGGAAAAGAATACGAACGTTATATGTATTACCCAAGATTGGGCTTTAATGTAATTGGTGGTCTTAATTATTCGTTTTAACGAATTAAGATTATAAATTTGCATCTTAAAATAGTGTGTGATGAATCTAGGCAAAAACATCAATAGTTTATTAAAACGTTATGCGGAAGTATACGTGCCCGGAATAGGTGTGTTCAAAAGAATTCATTCTCCGGCCCAGTTCGATAAACAGAATAATGTGTTTTTGCCACCGATCTCTTATGTTGAACTGGACTATTCGGCCCAACATGGATTTAATATTGTGCATTATATCCAACAACAGGAAAATTTAGGTTTAAGTCAGGCACAGCAAATCTTATCGGAAGCTGTCGATAACTTAAGGGCTGATTTAGGCCAATTCGGACAGGCGAAACTGGATGATCTTGGATTATTGATTAGTTATGGCGCGAGTTTAGTCTTTAAACCGTTGGACCTATCGGGGTTTGACTTCCAGCCGGTTACGAATATTGTTGCACCGGAGATTGAAACAGTCGTTTCTTCGTTGGAAGAAGCAACAGATGAATTGGATGAATCTTCACCTTTGAAAGAAGATTCTGGTCTAGACACTGATGCTGAGCGAGCACAAGCGGAAGAGCTTGTATCGGTTCCGGAGATTCAGGAAGTATCG
This sequence comes from Sphingobacterium sp., assembly GCA_022712315.1. GTDB lineage: Bacteria > Bacteroidota > Bacteroidia > Sphingobacteriales > Sphingobacteriaceae > Sphingobacterium. The sequence goes on from JALAGS010000006.1 coordinate 13,011, forward strand.
ATTCCCGAAGAGGAAACCGATGAGGATGAAAATAAGGAAGAAATTGTCGAATCCGTAGATGAATCGGTGACCCCTGTATTAGTGGATGAACTGAGTCCTGAGATCGAAACAACAAGTGACTCCGTTGTTGTTGAACCCGAAATAGACACACGAGAAGAAGAGAAAATCGAGGAACCTGAACCTGCAGATAAGACCGCGCTAACGGATAGCGATGAACTCATTGCTGATGAAGTTGTTACTCAGGAAGAACAAGTTCAGAAAAAAGAGCTTGGTGCTATAGCGGCAGCTAATGCACATTCAACGTATGTACCAGATGTCTATGAAGAAGAACCCCGTCATTCCAATGCGATTTGGTATTGGATCACCGGAATCATTGTATTGGCAATGGTTGCTGTAGGGGTCATTTATACGAATCCGAACTTAAAGGATTCGCTATTTGGTGCAAGCAAACCAGTTGTCAAAAATGCGGATACACTTGTTCAGAATAAACCGATTGCACCTACTGATACCTTGTCCAATACATTGGCGGCAGATAGTTTGAAGAAAGCTGATTCATTGGCCAAAATAAAAGTTACTGATTCTGTCAAAAGCGCAACGCTACAAACTGTTGCAAAGCCAACCACCAAAGCTCCTGTTCTGGAGGCAAATCCGGTGATCAAAGAGTCGATCCCGGTTGCGCAACCAAGCTATCAATTGGTCATTGGTTCTGCGAAAACAATGGCACAAGCGGAGCAGGAGGCAAAACGCCTTCGGGAAATGGGGTACAAAACAGCGCGGGCTGTAGAAGGAAAGTTTAAAAGAAATAGAAAGAAGATCATCTTGAATACCTACATGACAAAATCCGAGGCAGACCTCGCAAAGAAATCTGTAGAGAAAAAAATTGAAGGTGCTTGGGTAGAAAAATTATAGAAACTATATAAAACTATTAATAATTATGTCATTAGTACAGGATACAGCAAGAGCCGCTGTGGATTCATTTAATCAAGCTGCGCAACAACCATTACCTGCCGCCGCAAGTACAGAAAACATGAGTTTGATCGATATGATGATCAAAGGGGGATGGATTATGATTCCGATCCTATTGTTGTTCTTTATTGGATTAGTTATCTTTTTTGAGCGTTATCTGACTATTCGTCGTGCCGCAAAATATGATAATAGCCTCATGTCACAGGTGAAAGCGAATGTACTATCCGGAAACCTGGACTCTGCGTTGGCCGTATGCCGTTCGAGTAATACTGCATTAGGACGTATGTTGCAAAAAGGCTTATTGCGTGTCGGAAGACCTATCAAAGATATTGAGGGCGCTATTGAAAATGTGGGTAAGCTGGAAGTTGCCAAATTAGAGAAGAATATTAATATCTTGGGTATTATTGCAGGTATTGCGCCGATGCTTGGTTTCGTGGGTACGATTTTTGGGGTTATTAAGATTTTTCATGAAGTTGAGCTAGCTGGTGGTATTGATATTGCATCTGTATCCGGAGGTTTATATGTAAAAATGGTATCTTCTGCGTCAGGTCTTGCCGTTGGTATCTTGGCTTACCTGGGTTACCATATTTTAAATATGATGGTCGAGCGTTTGATCTTACGTATGGAAACCGATGCAGTAGAATTTATTGATTTATTGGATGAACCAGGAAGATAATGAATTTACGAAGTAGAAAAAATAAACCATCTGCGGAGGTCCATACTTCAGCGCTGAATGACATCATGTTTTTCCTGATGTTGTTCTTCCTGTTGGCCTCAGCAGTTTCTAATCCACAGGTCGTTAAGCTTTTGTTGCCAAAATCTAGCGCTGGCGAACAATCTGTTGCAAAGAAAACTGTCACGGTATCGATTACAAAAGATTTGGGCTATTTCATTGATAAAACTCCAGTTCCTATTGAAGGATTGGAAGCTGCAATTCAATCGCAAATGGCTGGTGGAGAGGAGTTAACAATCATGCTCTATGTTGATAATACTGTTCCTATCCAAAATGTCATTTCGGTTATGGATGTAGCTAATCGTTTGAAAGTGAAGGTGGTGTTGGCAACTGAACCAAAAAAAGATAAGTAAGTATCATTAAACTTTTTTCAAGTTTATTGGTCAGCTATTAATATAGGAGATTAATGCGATGAGATATCATCTTCAACATGAAGAAAATAATTTCCCTAAAGCATTGGGGATATCGACTTTGGTCATGGCATCGTTGCTCTTGATTGGATTTTTTGTTGTTTTTAAAGCGCAGGCACCCGACGAATATGGAATGGGTGGGATGATCGTCAATTACGGCACTTCACCAGAAGGTATGGGGGATGACTATATGAGTGTTGAGGAGCCTTCGGTGGATCCCAATGCCAATAACGAGCGCCCTGACCGTATTGATCCTGTTGAAACGCCTACACCGACTCCGACACAACAGGTTGCGGAGAAGGCGGTCGTTACACAGGATGTAGAAGATGCGCCTGCAGTAACAAAAACTGAAAAGAAGGTCGTTTCAAAAGCACCGGAAACTACTAAACCGGTAAAAGAAGTGGCGCCGCAGGCAAATGCCAAGGCACTTTTCAAAGGCAATAAAAATAACGGTACTGGAGCTGGTGACGGTACAGGGACAACTCCTGGGAATCAAGGTTCCAAACTAGGTGATCCTTTAGCAAGTAATTACGGCGAAGGTGGATCTGGAAACGGTAACATGATGTTGTCTATTGAAAACCGAAGTTTTACGCAACGGCCAAGTATCGACGATAATGGACAGCAAGCTGGAAAGGTTGCTGTGGAGTTTAGAGTCAACAAGCAAGGAATTATCACCTATGCGCGTGCTGGTGTAAAGGGAACTACGATAACCGATCCATCGTTATTGGAGAAATGTGAGCGTGCTGTGCGTGGCGCTCGGCTAAACCAATTGCCGAATGCTCCCGATTCGCAAACTGGACGGATTGTATTCAATTTTAGATTAAGATAAAAATCATTCACATGAATGCTTATAATGAGGCAATCGAGTATCTGTATACTCGATTGCCTATGTTTACAAGGGATGGCGCCTCAGCCTTCAAAAAAGACCTAGACAATACCATCAAACTTTGTGCTGCGCTAGATAATCCACAGCAAAAATTCAAAACCTTACATATTGCAGGTACAAATGGAAAGGGATCCACTTCCCATATGTTAGCGGCTATTTTGGCCGAAGCAGGTTATAAAACCGGTCTTTATACTTCGCCACATTTACTTGATTTCAGAGAACGTATCCGTGTAGACGGACAGTTATGTGAGAAGGAATTTGTCGTGGATTTTGTTAATACCTATCGTGAGCTGATCGAAGAAGTATGTCCTTCTTTTTTCGAGATTACAGTAGCCATGGCTTTCGATTATTTTGAGAAGAATAAGGTTGATATCGCTGTCATTGAAGTCGGCCTCGGAGGCCGTTTGGATAGCACCAATATTATTCAACCAGTATTGTCTGTTATTACCAATATTGGCTTTGATCACATGAATCTTCTTGGGAATACGCTGGCGGAGATTGCCGCTGAAAAAGCAGGTATTATCAAAAAAAACACCCCAGTGGTCATTTCGGAATATGCCGAAGAGACCGCATCCGTATTTTTGAACAAAGCACAATTAGAACAGGCTCCTCTCCAATTCGCTTCGGATATATACCATACGAAGATGCTAACGGTGGACCAGGATTACCTAACAGTACAAGCTGTTGATGCTGCAGGTTATTCGGTGGACTATCAGCTCGATCTGAAAGGCTCCTATCAGGTGAAAAATCTGGCAGGTGTGTTATTGGCAGTCGATGAGTTGCGTAAACAGGGTTTTGAGATCAGTGAGCAGCATGTCTATCGAGCGTTAACAAAAGTACAGAAGGCAACAGGAATTCAGGGCCGCTGGCAGCAACTGTCTAAAGATCCATTTGTTATCTGTGATACAGGGCACAATGAAGATGGAATTCATGAAGTACTGAAAAACTTGGCTACGACAACTTATGATAAATTGCATTTCGTCATAGGAGCGATGCGGGATAAGGACTTGTCTCATATGTTACCTTATCTTCCGAAAGATGCAATTTATTATTTCTCAGCTCCGGACATGCCTCGTGCTATGCCAGCAGATTTACTGCGAAAAGAAGCCTTGGAGTTCGGTTTAGTCGGACTCGACTATCCGTCAGTGAATGCTGCGTTTGATGCTGCAAAAGCTGCGTATCGGAAAGGTAACCTTATTTTTGTGGGTGGAAGTAATTTCGTCGTTGCGGAAGTGCTGGCTAGTCTATCTACTGAATAATAGAAATTAAAATTTCTCCAGGATTAGTTCTTGGAATGCCTATAAAACACAAAGGGATTGTAATCGTTACAGTCCCTTTGTGTTTTATAGGATCGCTTGTATTTAGTCATTGATGGTCAATTCACCGCGAATATCCTTTTCAATCCAATAAGCAACTTCTTTCTGATCTTCTAATTCACCTTGGAGGTACATTAATTTGGTGACAGCTGCTTCGAATGTAAGGTCATAGCCATTGAGCACGCCGATGGATTTAAGTCCTTGTGAGGTCTCGTAGCGCCCCAATTCAACAGATCCAACTTTACATTGGGAAATATTAAGGATATTTTTACCTTGTTCAATTGCTTCCTTCAGTAGATCCAGAAACCAAGTATCTGTCGTTGTATTTCCCGATCCGAACGTTTCCATAACGATCGATCTTACATCTGAATCCAGAACAGCTTTAATTGTTTGCGCGGAAATTCCGGGAAACAGTTTTAGGACGGCAACTCGATTGTCCAGTTTGGTATGTAGGATAAAGTCTTTATCAATATTATTCAATAAGGCATCTGTATTGTATTTGAGGTGGATGCCGGCTTCTACCAATACCGGATAATTGGGTGATCTGAAAGCCTCAAATTTGGCTGAATTATATTTAAATGAACGATTTCCGCGGAATAACTTGTTGTCGAAAAGAATACATACCTCTTGTATGATAGAGATGCCATCCTGCTTTGCGGAGGCGATTTCTAATGCTGTCATCATATTTTCCCGTGCGTCGGTCCGGATTTCACCAATAGGCAGCTGTGAGCCCGATAAAATAACCGGTTTTTGGAGGCCCTCCAACATAAAGCTCAGTACAGAGGCTGTAAAAGCCATTGTATCGGAACCGTGTAGAATAACAAATCCGTCATAATCTGCATAGTTATCCTTAATAATTTGCGCCATTTCGATCCATATCTCAGGCTTCATGTTAGATGAATCGATAATGGGTTCAAAAGAGTGCACGGTCAGCTTATAGTCTAAACGGCTTAAATCAGGGAGATTACGTTTGATCAATTCAAAGTCGAAAGGAACAAATGTTCCTGTTTCATCTTTAACCATTCCAATGGTCCCACCTGTGTAGATAATAAAGATATTATGCATTGAGTTTTGAAATTATATACCAAAAATACGTTTTGAATTTTCTGTTGTGATTTCTGCCACTTTTTCGACGGAAATCTGATGGAGGTCAGCTACTTTCTGTGCGACGTAAACTAAATAGCTGCTTTCATTTTCTTTACCACGGAAAGGGACTGGAGCCAGATATGGAGCATCTGTTTCGAGGACAATATGCTTTAAATCGATTTCTTTAACCACATGATCCAAACCTGCTTTTTTAAAGGTCACTACTCCGCCGATGCCTAACGCAAAACCTAAATCAATCGCCTGATGGGCTTGCTCGAGTGTACCCGTAAAACAATGCAGTACGCCAAACAATTTGTCATCGTGCAGTTCTTCCAACAATTCGAACAATTCTGTAAAGGCTTCCCGGCAGTGGATATCGATCGGTAAATTTAATTCCTTAGCCCATTGAACCTGAGTTCGAAAAGCATCTTTTTGAATCTCAAGGGTACTTTTATCCCAATAAAGATCCAATCCGATTTCACCTATGGCATGGACTTTGTGTGTTTCCAAGCTCTTTCGGATGGTTTCTAACTCTTCCACATAGTTTTCCTTGACATCGCATGGGTGTAATCCAAGCATGGGAAAACAATGTTCTGGATAAGCTGCTACGGTATCAAATACAGGTTTTATGGAAGCGCTATTCACGTTCGGCAAAAAAAGACGTTGTATGCCATGATCAAAGCAACGTTGTAGGTGTTCTTGCAGTTTTTCGGTTCCTGCATGGTAATAAATGTGTGTATGTGTATCTGTAAGCAACATAGTTTTCTGCGTGGAGGCAGCGGGTTAGGGTAAAAACTTGTTTTTATTATTATCGAATAAAGTGGTCTACTTAATTACCAAAATTTCAATTCGCTCTCCAAAGATAACTTATTAATTAACAAAAATGAAAATTAATGCAGGATTCCTTCGACTGGAATGAATTCCTTTTTTGTATCTTGGAAAAAGCCTTCAAGAGGTGGTCAGCTCTTGATGTCATGAAAGCGGTAACAAAGGTGATGAATACCGCTGATAAGAACATTCAATAAAAAGTGTCAGAAGTCAAACATACCGTAAGATTTGCTGTTAAACAGATAAACGAGGCGGTTGTTGTCCTATTTTTATAAGAATAAATGAATCATATGATGAATAAGAAGTTATGCCTGGGTTTATTGACTTTGGCGTCGGTTATGTTTTTAAACAAACTACATGCACAATCCCTGATTGACCCATCGGTAAAAGATATTATTCAAAAAGCCTTTCAAACAAATAAAGAATTGAAGTTGAAGGCCTACGAAGTTGATAAGGCAAAACTGGAAGCAGAGGGGGTAAAAGCAAACCGGCTGCCCCATGTCTCGGCACTTGGGTTGTACGGCTATGTGCACAGCAATGGGAGTGTAGATATCCCTACGGTTAATATTCCATTATTAAATTTAGGCTTGTTTGAGGGAGCAACTGGATTTAGCATGCATGGGCAAGCTGCTTATGCGGGGGTGTCTGTAAAGCAGATTATTTTCTCGGGATTGCAGATTCCGAATGGAATAAAGGCATTGCAGGAGAAAGCCGTTGCCCAACAATATTTGGAATCGGCGAGCCGTGAGACATTATCAAAGGATATTATTGCTTCTTTTGATCAGCTTATGCTTTTGGATGAAGTGGATAAATTAATTGTCGATTCGGAAAAACGACTAAAGAAAGAACAGGAAAAGGTGAATAAAGCGATTCAGAATGGACTTGCAATCCCGTATGATCGAGATAAATTGAAATTGGCCTTGCTTGAACTGGAAGAGAAAAAGGTGGAAGTTTCGGGCAATCGGGATCTGCTATGTCAAAAGATCGAACAGGAAACAGGGGTTTCTTTTCAAGAAGTAGGCGGAATACATTATGGTCTTAAACCCATCTTTTTATCCGAATTACCCCAGGATGTTGAACAGCGATCTGAACTTAAAGCATTGGATGCTTCTTCCAAAGCCTATGAATATCTTTATAAGAAAGAGAAGGGGGGAGCTCTTCCCGCGGTCTTTGCCTTTGGATCCGCAAACTATCTGAATGTATTCAACTCTAAACTCACTGTTAAAGATCAACCTCTATTTGGGAACGTCAACCTACCGCTCAATTCCATAAAGGGCAGTCCAAATTTACTCGTCGGAGTGGGGGTCAAATGGGATCTCTATACCGGTGGAGAGCATCACAACAAGATTAAACAAGTTAAACTCGATCAAAATATCAATACCACCAAACGGGAGGATACGCAGGAAAAGTTAAATCTACTATTGAGTAAGAATACGGTGACTTATACGACTGGCAACCAAAAATTGAAAGTGGGGGAACAGCAGCTGAAAGTTGCTGAAAATAACCTTTCTATGGCTGTCAAACAGTATCAAGCAGGGTTGATCGATGTGACAGAGTTACTGGCTGCCGAAAATGATTGGTATAAAGTTAATTTGGGCTATTTTAACAATGTTTTGCAGCAGCGTACTGCTGCGGTGGAATTATTACATACATCAGGAAAATTATTACAAACTATACATGAGTAAGATGAAGAATTTATATGGGATATTATCTCTGTCTATTTTTGTTTCTTGTACAAATCAAGTGAAAGAGAAGGCTATTGAAGGAAAGGTAGAGCGTGAGCAAGTGACGGTTGTAACCAAAGTTCCGGGAAAAATTGCAAAACTTCTGGTGGAGGAAGGGGATTTTGTGCATGCAGGTGATACACTGGCCATTTTGAGTATTCCCGAAGTGGATGCCAAAGAGGAACAAGCAAAAGGCGCGTTACAATCTGCTGATGCACAATATAATATGGCCGTTAAAGGAGCTACAAAAGGACAATTGGTACAATTGCAGGCTAAAGTAGACGGCCTGAAGGAACAATATGAATTTGCCAAAAAATCAATAGGTAGGTTGGATGCGCTTTTGCAGGACAGCCTCATTCCGCAGCAGAAATATGATGAAACTTATGCGAAATACCAAGGGGCGAAAAATCAGTACCTCGCAGCTCAGGCTGAACTGGCCGAAGCGAAAGGTGGCGCTAGACAGGAGCAGCAGATTATGGCCTTGGGACAGAAAGAACGTGCGCTAGGAGCGGTATCTGAAGTTAATGTTGCTGCGCAGGAAAAATATGTAATCGCTCCACAGGACATGAGCGTGGAGACGATTAATCTGAAGGTAGGGGAACTGGCTATGGCAGGTTATCCGATTATTAACGGCTTTCTTGACCGATCAACCTATTTTAGGTTTACATTACCTGAAAATCAAATTGGTAAAATCCAGAAAGGTGGATCTGTCGACGTAGAAATTCCTTATTTGAACCATAAAAAGGTTAAAGCGAAGGTGATTAGCATTAAAGCCTTGAATTCTTATGCAAGTATCGCTTCTGCTTATCCTGACTTTGATCCGCAACTTGCAGTATTTGAATTAAAAGTTGTGCCTGAGGATGCCGCAGGGGCAAAGGATTTGTTAACTAAAACGCTGGTGGTTCTCCATGCAAATTAAAGGGCTTGACTGTGAAAAAATTTTTAGAATTGATCCAACGGGAGTTTAAGCTCTTCTTCAATAATAAAGTGTTATTGATGCTTTTTCTGGGGGCACCGGTATTGTATGGCGTCTTGGTGGGGCATGTCTATCAACAAGGTAAAGTAACTCAGATGCCCATCATTGTGGTCGACGAGGATCATAGCCCTTTAAGCAGTTCGTTTATTGATATGCTTTCCGATAATGAGAGTATTGAAGTTGCCCGTGTGTTGCCTTCCTTATTTGATTCGAAAGATATTGCTATGCAATATGAGGCAACAACGATTGTGCATATTCCGAAAGGCTTTGCATCTGGAGTTCAGCAGGGGCGTTTACCCGAGATGACGGTTTTTGTCGATGGAGCAAATACGCTGACCTCTAATACCGCCATGATGGCGGTCAATGTCTGTGCTTCGACCCTTAAGGCGGGGATACAGATTCAGGCGCAAATGAAGCGTGGCGTTCCGGCAAAGGTCGCTGCACAGCAGTATGAACCTTTTAAGACAACCTTTGTTAAGCAAAATATTCGAAGCGGAAATTACCTTTATTTTATGTTACCGGGGGTATTGATTACCGTGTTACAGCAGGTTTTACTTTTGGGGCTAGCTTTGTCCTTTTCGTCTGAATTTGAAGGAAATACGTTTCCGGAGCTTGTCAAGAAGATCGCTAATCCAGTAGGGCTTATTCTTGTCAAAATACTACCCTATGTGCTGATGTCCGTAGGGATCTTATTGTTGTATTGGGGCTTTGGCCAGTATTACCGTATGCCTTTACATGCCGATTTTGGTCGCTTTGTGCTCTGTACCGTTGTCTTTTTACTCGCTGTCTGTTTTGTAGGTGTACTAGTTAGCCTCCTGCTACCTTCACAGCTGAAATCAACGGAAGTCCTGATGGTCATTGCAACACCAGCTTTTATCCTAAGCGGATTTACCTGGCCATCGAGTCTGATGCCGGAATGGGTACAGGCTATTGCGAATGTTATCCCATCCACACATTATTTAAGGATTTTTAGGATGATGTTTATTCAGCATGCGGAAAATTACCATACCGATAAGGCACTTATTGCGTTAACCATTATTATGGTTATTAGTTTTATATTGGCCACTGTCGTGCTTTGGCTGAAGATAAGGAAGATTAAAAAACAGGAGAAGAAGGCCGCATAGCGGATCCATTGCCAACAGAATGTTCACGATTTCGCAAACACCAACAGCAATGAAAGCGGAATGAAGGTTCTTTCTGGTCAATACCATCAAACACTCTCAAAAAAAAAAAACGGTTCCATCTCTGATGGAACCGTTTTTGTTAACTGAAATTTACAGTCAAATTATTTTTTTGCTGCTGGAGCTTTAGTTGCAGGTGCTGTTGCCGCTGGAGCAGTCGTTCCAGTAGGTGCTACCATACCCGGAGTTGTCGCTGTAGGAGCAGGGACTTTTCCTGGTTTGATATCCAATACTTCTACTTCAAATACCAAAGGAGCATATGGAGGGATAACACCTGAAGGGCGATCGCCATAAGCCAAAGATGAAGGAATTACCAACGTTGCTTTAGTACCTTTGTTAAACAATTGGAAAGCTTCAGTCCATCCTGGGATAACGCCATCAACACCCAATTGGAATTTCAATGCTTCGTAAGGACGTTGCGCGTTGAAAATTTTCTCTTTTTTAGCCACATCTGGAAGGTTCGTATCAAATACTTTTCCTGTAGTCAATGAACCTACATAATTAACGTGGATAGAATCACCAACTTTAGCATTTGCACCTGTTCCAGGTTTAGTGATTACATATTGAAGACCTGAAGCTGTCTTTGTTGTTTTCAAGCTTTTATCCTTGATGTATTTTTCAAGTTTAGCTGGTTCAGCAGCTTTGTGCTTGTTCAATTCTTCTTCAAAATATTTCTGAACTTGCTCACCCAATTGTTGATCAGTCAATTTTCCTTTTTTGAAGTGTTTTTTGACTTTGATCGAATAAACAATGAATTTATCTGCAAACTCTGGTTTTGGTTGGTGTGTTTTAGCAGCCATAGAATCCAAGTTGATTTTGAATACTAAGCTATCACCTTCACCTACGTATTTGAATAAACCAGTAGGGTCACCTGGATTTTTTGCAATAATACTGTCTGGATATAATTGAACGATTTGAGGGACTCCCATGTCATATGTACTTTGCATTGTAGAATCTCTGTCCGTTTTCACAACCATGTCAAGCGCTAATAAATCGCCCGATACTGCTTTTTCTTTGGCATTATCATCAACGATTTTATACTCAAGACCACCTTCAGCCTTTTTGAATTTTTGGCATGACGTCATCAAAAGACCGGCAGCCGCGAAAAATAGAATTGCTTTCTTCATTTTCTAATGTATGTTACGATATCTTATTTTGTTAATATTTCTTTATAATTTGGTAAAACCGATTTGAATTTTGCAATTACGGCTTCAAGACTTTCTTTTGAATTACCTCCTGAAGCGTTAAGATGCCCGCCCCCGTTGAAATACAATTTACAGATCTCATTGCAGGGAACTTCTCCAATCGAACGCAAAGATAGTTTAATTTGTTCATTTCTGTCAATAATTAACGCAGCCAATCGAATTCCTTTGATAGAAAGTGCATAATTGACTAACCCTTCGGTATCACCGGTGATAACTTCAAACTGAGTGAGATCCGCTTTAGTCACATGGATAATCGCGGTATTATATTCATGGATAACCTGTAGACGGTTGAGCAAACAGAAACCGAGGAACTTTAGACGACTTTCAGACGAACTATTGTAAATCTCTTCGTGAATTGCCCAATTTTGTGCACCACAATCAATGAGCGATGCGATGATGCGGTGAATTTCAGCAGTTGTAGAACGGAAACGGAAGGAACCGGTATCAGTCATAATGCCGGTGTAGAGGCAGGTTGCCATAGCAGCACTAATGTGATCCGAATCTTGCATCTCATGGACTAAGAAGCGATAAATCAATTGTGCCGTCGCTGCAGCGGATGGATCCCAAAAAGCGTAATCTTCAAATCCTTCTGGATCTAAATGGTGATCGATCATGCATTTGATCCCTTTTGCCTGACGAATTGGTTCGCCCATTTCGTGGATCCGTGCAAGACCATTAAAATCTAAGCAGAAAATGAATTCGGCAGCATCAATCTGTTGATTGTGCAGGTCAATATTCTGTGTATAAATCTGTACATTTTCTAAACCAGGTAACCAATCCAAAAAGGCAGGAAAATCTGATGGTACAATGAGATTTACCTGGTGCCCCTTAGCGGTCAGCCAGAAATATAATCCTAAAGATGATCCCAATGCGTCGCCATCTGGTTTGTAGTGCGTTGTAATTACAATACGTTTTGGTTCAGCCAATAATTCTTTTAATTCTTCCGATTTCAGCATAGTCATATTAAGTCTGCAAACCTACTATAAAAAAATTAGATTAGACAAATTTTTTATAAAGATCTTTTAGCATCATATTGTATTTGGTGTTGATTTTAAAAAATTGATTTTCAGCGGCTTAAAACTTGTATACATAGACCTTGAAATCCCGCTTCATGCAGATTAAATAATTGGCATTGTCGCCATAGTTAATCGGGCCATAATAGAACTTAGAGAAACCTTCTACGGGGAATCCTTCCTGGACTAATCCATCAGATCCAAACACATAGATCATGCGGTTGTCGGTTCCAACGCCTATGATATCAGATTTACCGATCCGTTTAAAAAACACAGGTCTGTTACTGGCCTCTTCGATGAATTTATATTCAAAGTAAGAAGAGGAGTCTCTTGCGCTGTATGCATTCAGTTTGTTGTTGGCTAGAATAACAAAGTCTCTGTCTGCTCCACCGCTAATATCTTCAAAATTAAAGAAAGCATCTTTGCCCCAGTCGCCTAGTTTTATTTTTTTTGTTTCGCCCTCGAAAGGAATTTTAAATACACTGCCTCTATTGTCTGCCAAGTAAATGAAGGAGTTCTTTTCATCCGACGCCGCAACTAAGCCTATCGGATTTTTAACGCTTTCGCCATCCGTATCCAATGTTTTTTTGTGGATGATTTTGCCATTTTGATCAAAGAAATAAATGGAAGCTGTGCTGGTACCCGCAATAATATAATTTTTCTGACCCAGGGTGGTTGTTTTTAAGTCGAATAAAATTCGACCATCTACACTATTATTTTCAAAGCTGTCCACTTTTTTACCATCGAGGGTATAAGCAAGAATTCGGTCTGTCGCCGGAATATAAATACGCTGCTCTTTATTGAAGTTGGCGATTGTAGCTCCATAAGTTGCCGAGTACGGCAGTTCAACGGAGAAGCCGGCCAGGTTTTTTCCATCTGGCATAAAGCGATATAAGCGGCTTTTCGTGACGGCGAGAATGCTGAGATCCTGCAATTGGATTGGCTCGCCCAAGATTTCACCTTGGAAGAGATTTTGCCAAAGTTCTTTCCCATCCGGTGAAAACGCATGTACTGTATGATCCTGTTCTTGAATCAGAATAAACTTGGTCTTACCGTCTTGATCTAAGATCCAGGGTTTATTAATGATCCGGCTCTCCAGCTGGGCGGTCCATTCGGGTTTGCCGCCCAGTCTCGTGTCACTCTTGAAGAGTGCATATAAACTGGATGAAAATGTGCCTTGATTGCCACTTAGCTGATAAGACCATGAGTAGAAATTTTGAAACCCATATTCGTCTTCGTCTTTGAAGTTTTTCGCAAAATCAGATTTTAAGTTATCCAGGATGTTGCTTTTACCAGCTTTAGGTTCTAAATAGAAAGTCACGTTACTGCGACTGTTCTGTAATGCCGCATGATTTTTAAATATTGCTGTTCCCGAGAGAAATTGCTTTTCCCGAAAAGATTCACGATAGTCTCTTAAGATGCCTGTTCGACTGGCTACGACCATAATATTGTCCACAATGGTAAAATATGGTCTGCTAAAGCTCTTGAACGGTTCGCCAAAGAGTGCATGCAAGAGATTCGAATATTTAAATTGATAGATCGAATCACCGACAGAGGAGCTAAATTTCCTGAAGTTATCGGCAAATTGTGTCGAATCGGAAATGCTGATCAAACCAATCGCATCCTGATTATCCAACTCCGCGACTGCAAATTCATCGTTGAAAATAGGCGCAATAACACTGTCAAAAGATACTTTGGTATCTTCTTCAAAGTTTTTTATGCTCTTGGCCAATCTGCCATCTTCTTTTTGCTGCACCAACAATGCTTTTAGCCCGCTGCGAAAGCTATGCGGATCTGAAATACTGAAGTCTATGTAAGACGCTGCATTTTTGGGAAGGTAGTTCCCCAAAGCTTGAACCTGGGCTGTCTGGGTAGCAAACAACTGGAGGTAACTGTTTTTGCTCGCCGTGAGGTCCGTTTCACCTTTAAAAATAAAAGCATCCTTTTTAAAATTCATATTCCAGGATGTTTGTCCTTTTAAGGAATCGATGAGGTTCAGATAATTACCAAATTTGGATTTCATCAATATTCGAGCGATCTGAGCTAGCTGCTCATTGAAAAAGTATAGACTAAGTGGTGTGTTTTTATTGTTATGGTTGACGAAGAATTCGATCTGTTTGGCATTTATTTTCTTAACATTTTTGTCAAAGATCTGAGCGAGTACTTTTTTGGAATAGCTGGCAAAAATGATCTCGTGAGCATAAGCACAATAAAGCGTACTATCTTTACTACCTTGATTAAGACCATAAAAACGTTGCCCTAATGTGTCGAATGGCTGTACCTTATAGTTTTTTCCGATATTTCCAATCAGTGTTGCCAACGAATTATTATCAATACTTTGTCCAACCTGAACACTATACAAGGGGATAATCTGATCTTTTTCCTGATGGAAAGACAGTAATATTTGCTGTCCGGACACAAGAGGTGCTAGCTGTTCACTCTGAAGCAACTCCTCTTTTAGTCGTTCCAGATTGCTGAAATTCTGTTGACCAATAATAGCTTTAAAAAGTTCATAATCGTTAAAGATCGTGTCTACTGTCTGATCATTGGCAAAAGATGTAATCGCTAACGTGTTTTCAGGTAAGTATTGTAAAGCTTTAGAATCTTGTTTATTGTTTTTATTGAAGTCTCCAAAAAGATAGATCGTGGCCGCGATGACCGCGATGAATAATAGAACAGTGATGATGATTGTTTTTTTCATCCTTTTATTTTTTTTCAATGACTGACTAATCCCGAACGCATATTTATCGATCTATTGACCAACACGAGTGAATCCGGATTTCATCAGAACAAATATGTAAGAAGTACTCACTTTTTTGACTTTGAGTAAGTACACTGAACTCGAATTTTTAAACGGTAATGAAGCGATCATGAGGCAAATGTTAATCAAGGATATACCCGTCCTTATACATGTTCCAATAGGTCGGTGAGCAGCATGGTACTCATGATGATTCATACGTAAAACAAACCTAATAAAAATATATGGGAAGCGGTAGAGAATCGTTCCAATAATGCGCCTTTGTAATATAATTTTAACAAAAAATTCCTTATTTTGTTCTGTTTTTAATACATTTATCGCTAGAAACTCATTTTCAGCATTCACTTTAACATAATGAATAAGAAAATCATTTTAGCCGCTTCTTTGTTGGGAGCATTAGCTGTAATATTAGGTGCCTTTGGTGCCCATGGTCTAGAAGGAAAGATAAGTACATATCATATTGACACTTGGAAAACTGCAAATCAGTATCATTTCTATCATACCTTTGCATTGTTATTTTTATCAACTTTTTCGCGTGCAAAAACGTACTCCATTAAGGTATCGTTTATTGCTTTTCTCATTGGTATTCTGTTCTTTTCGGGATCTTTGTATGTCTTGAGCGTGCGAGAAATTACAGGCTTTGGCAATCCGTCTATTTTGGGGCCGATCACACCTTTAGGAGGGCTATCGTTTATTGTCGGCTGGGTGGCACTGTTTATTGCTGCGCTTAAAAATAAATCATAATTTCCTCATTGAATATGTCTATGCGAATGCGTATTCGTATCTAATACTAAAGAAGCCTTCCTGAATCGATTTCCGGAAGGCTTTTTTAAGTTATATTGACCGCTACGCCCCCTCTTCACTCCACTTTAATTGCAGTTGGTGTCTGCGAAGTCATGAAGGTTTTATGGATTGCTGAAACCGTGATGGCTCTTTGCTTGAAGGTTTTTTGTATTTTTATACCATAATTTGAATTTATGCCCATTCCACAAGCTACGATTTTTAGTGAAAGAGATACTTTGTTTATTGATGTAGTTCTACCGTTAGCATTGGCAAGAACATATACGTATCGTATTCCGGCTGACTGGAACGATCGCGTGCAGATTGGCGTACGGGTGATCGTACAATTTGGACGCAACAAGATCTATTCGGCAGTGGTAAAGTCAATCAGTCAGGAAGCGCCCAAGCGCTATGAGGCAAAGTATATTTTGGACATCATTGATGAAAAGCCCATTGTCAATTTAGCACAGTTTAAACTTTGGGATTGGCTGGCTGAATATTACATGTGCAGTTTGGGTGAGGTCATGCAGGCGGCACTGCCTTCTGCATTAAAACTGGCCAGTGAGACCAAAGTGGTTTCTTCTATTTCCGAAGAGTTTGATCGTTCTACACTTTCGGATAAAGAATATCTCATTATCGAAGCCCTGGAAGTGGCTGGTGAACTTAAGGTCAACGATATCGTGAAATTGCTGGGGCAAAAAACAGTTTTTCCCATATTGAAGCAATTGTTTGATAAGGGCATTGTACTGATTTCGGAAGAGATTACGGAAAGATATAAACCCAAGACAAAAGCATTTCTTCGTTTTGCCCCTGACTTCAGAAATGAAGATGCAAAAAGAGAATTGTTGGATAGCTTAAACCGGGCTCCGAAACAACAGGATGCCGTCCTGGCATTTATGCAACTGGTAAAAAAGACCGAGGAAATTACCCGGCCAATGCTGGTTGAAGCTTCGGGCTGCGGAAACGGTGCCGTTACAGCCCTGATTGACAAGGGCGTTTTTGAAATAAAGGAAAAGGTTGTATCCCGCTTTCAAGGAGAAGATATCGAACTGGATGCTAATTTTCAATTTAACGAGAATCAGCAACGTGCTTACGATGAAATACAGCAGTCTTTTGACGAGAAGGAAGTGACGCTATTGCACGGGGTGACCGCCTCAGGAAAGACACAAATTTATATACGGCTTATAGAGCAGGCCATAGCTGCGGGAAAATCAGCGCTCTATCTCTTGCCCGAGATCGCGTTGACGGCTCAGATTACGGCGCGGTTAAAACTTCATTTTGGTGATAAGCTGGGGGTATACCACTCAAAATTTAATGATAATGAACGTGCTGAAGTATGGCATAAAGTGATGAAAAATGAGTTTCAGGTTGTTATTGGAGCGCGTTCTTCTGTCTTTTTGCCTTTTCAGGATTTAGGAATTATCATCGTTGATGAGGAACATGAAAGTTCCTATAAACAATTTGATCCGGCCCCCCGCTACCATGCCCGTGATACAGCTATCTATCTTGGTTTTTTACACCAAACTAAGGTCCTTTTAGGCTCGGCAACTCCTTCTTTGGAAAGTTATTACAATGCAAAGGCGAAGAAGTATGGCTTTGTTCAGCTGCTTGAACGCTATGGTAATGCGCAATTGCCGAGTATTGAATTGGTTAATATCCCCGAAGAAGGAAGAAAAGAAAATATGTTTTCCTATTTTTCGGGGACATTGTTAAAAGCAATTGAGGAAGCTGTAAAAAATAAAGAGCAAGTTATTTTATTTCAAAATAGACGTGGACACACGACCATGATCCAGTGTAATACCTGTGGATTTGTGGCGAAATGTGTCAATTGCGATGTGAGCTTAACCTATCACAAAAGCTCTAATATGATGCATTGCCATTATTGTGGCCATGTGGAACCTCCGCTTCGTGTTTGTCCGGCCTGCGGTATGCCGCATATCGAAAGTAAAGGGTTTGGGACCGAACGGGTAGAAGAGGAACTTGAACTGTTGATGCCTGAAATTCGCATCGGTCGGCTAGATCTTGACTCCACAAAAGGTAAATACGGTTTTGATAAGATTATCACAGCTTTTGATGAACATGAATTTGACGTGCTGATCGGCACGCAGATGGTTGCAAAAGGACTCGATTTTGGACGAGTAAGCCTTATCGGAGTTGTCAATGCAGATACAATTATTAACTTTCCGGATTTCCGTTCATATGAGCGCTCCTTTTCTCTATTTTCTCAGGTAGCGGGCCGCGCAGGGCGCCGGGAAGCAGGTGGAAAAGTTATTATTCAAAGCTATACCACAAACCACCGGGTGTTGGAACAGGTCGTCAACAATGATTACGAGGGGATGTTTATGACCGAGATTACTGAACGGAAAAACTACCTTTATCCACCTTTCTATCGTCTTATCCGCATTGATATTAAACATGCCGATTTTCAGAAATGCTACGATTCGGCCAATCGTTTTGCTTCGGCACTGCGACAGCAGCTGGGAGCAAGGGTCTTAGGGCCAGAACCGCCTTTAGTTTCGCGTGTAAGGAACAATTTTATTCAGACGATTACTTTAAAGATAGAACGTACAAATATCAGTATTGCCAAAGTCAAGGAGTTGATCCGTTCTGTGTTATTGGATTTTGAAATAGATAAAAGCAATACCGGGGTGCGTGTACAAGTAGATGTTGATCCGTATTAAACCAAAGGAATTTTTTTGAGAAGCTTCAAACTCCATGAACGGTCAGTGGTGATCTTATAGATGTCAATTTTTTTCTTTTTGAAGAGGTTGATTCCTGCAGGGCTTTTAATACGCAAAGATGAGTTAACGGGCCACTGTTCGTTCAGGTGAAGCGTTGCCTTTAGTTTTCTTGTGTATTCGTACTCATCTGGTGTTTAGTTATTTGTGATTAGTTCTGTTGAATCTGCCTTTTTAAAAGTAAATTTGAAAATCATGGCGTACAAGTTTATTGATAATTATCGGGAGAAAGGTGCTCGCAAGAAATTGGTTGAACATCTAAAAAGTCGGGGTATTGCAGACCAAAAAGTCCTGGATGCCATTGGGAAGGTACCACGTCATTATTTCTTTGATGAAACGTTCTGGAATCAAGCTTATCGGGATATTGCTTTTCCTATAGGCGACGGTCAAACGATTTCACAACCCTATACGGTTGCTTATCAATCGGAATTGCTCCATGTGAAAAAAGGAGATAAGGTGCTGGAAATCGGGACAGGATCCGGTTACCAAACCTGTATTCTATTGGAGCTTGGCGCTGAAGTTTATACCATCGAACGTCAGGAAAATCTGTATCAGCGGACAATTCAGGTATTGCCGTATATGGGGTATAAACCCAATTTCTTTTTGGGTGATGGCTCCAAGGGAATCGAGGCACATGCTCCTTATGATAAGATTATTGTGACCGCGGGGGCACCCTTTGTGCCTGAAGTTATGTTGAAACAGCTGAAGATGGGCGGGATATTTGTGATTCCGGTTGGCGACGAAAAGTCGCAAAAGATGATGACGATCATTCGGGTAGGTGAAAATGACTTTGACCGTATTGAGCTGGATACCTTCCGTTTTGTGCCTTTGGTGGGCGATCAAGCCTGGTAGCACCATTTTGGCCTGCTTCTATGGGGCATCGGGTCTCTAAGCGGCAATAGACCGCCCGTCTTATGAAATAGATGCAAACTCCGTGATCGAATTAAAATGCACGTGAAAGAATAAATATTCACTTATGACTCCAACAGCGATATTATATGACCAGAAGCATCAAGAAATAGCTTCAATTGTCCTTAAATTAAATAAGCAAGTCAATACGCTAAGTTTGTCGCGGCTATTTGTGATCCTCGGCGGTGGGGCGCTGTTATTTTATACATTTCAACTAGAAAGCCTTCCGCTGGTCTTCTTCTGTTTTTTTGCATTATTGTTTCTATTCGCTTATCTCGTGCGCAAACAGAGCAAGCTTGAACTTCAAAAAAACTATTTTGAGGCTTATTTGAAAGTTTTGGAAAATGAACGGGCCCTTGCAGATGGAAAATTAAACATGTATGACCATGGTCAGCATTTTGAAGGTGGTAACCATCCTTATAGTTCCGATATGGATGTCTTTGGAACATATTCCCTATTTGCACAATTAAATCGGGCAACGACCAGACAAGGAATTGATTTGTTGGCCTCGTGGCTTGATGCACCTCTTCCTAAAGGGCAAATTGAACGCAACCAGGAGGCTTCGCAGGAACTGGAAGCCGAATCTGAATGGATCTGGGATTTTCAGGCGAAACTTCTGGTCAATCTGAACCATAAACTGGACATCAAAACTTTCTTAACGAATTACTTTCAAGACCGGAATTTTCAGTTTGGAAACGCTTTTATGCGATTCTACATCAAAGTGGGGCCCATTTTATTTTTGGTCGCTTTAGCTGGAAGTTTCTTCGTTCCCAAATTGGCCGGAGTAGCAACATTACTGGGATTATTTCATATTCTCTGGGCTTTAGCTAAAGCTGGAAGCGTCAGCCTGTTCTCCTCTCGAATAGACAAGATCGGTGGGGTATTGGGATCCTATGCCGATGCTATTCAATCTATTGAAAGCAAGGAGTGGAAGTCGCTCTCCATGCAAGAGGTAGCAGGAGAGCTTAAGCGGAGCCATGGTGGGGAATCCATTTCCCTTGCTTTTAAAAAACTTGCTGGCCTAATTAATAATCTGGATGCACGGAATAATGTATTTGTCGGAATATTTCTGAACTTGTTTCTGCTTTGGGATTTTAGACAGGTGTCGGCCATTGTCGACTGGAAAAATAAATATGAACATGAGATCCTAAATTCATTCGATACCCTGGCCAAGGTTGAGGCGGTAACGAGTCTGGCTATTTGGAAGAGGAACCATTCGTCCTATTGTTATCCGGTGATTTTGGATAATCCATTGAAAGATCAGATTGAAGCACGAGGATTATATCATCCCTTGATCCCAATCAATCAGGTCGTTGCCAATGATTATAGCAGTAGCGACCATCGTATTGCGTTGGTAACAGGATCCAACATGGCGGGTAAAAGCACATTTCTGCGGACAGTAGGTATTAATGCAATTTTGGCCTATGCTGGGGCGGCGGTTGCAGCAACATCTTTTCAGCTGCCGATTTACAAACTGATCTCCTATATGCGGATCAAGGATAACTTGAATGAAAGTACGTCAACTTTTAAGGCTGAGCTGAATCGTATGAAGTTCATATTGGATACTGTTGAAGCTCATAAAGATAGCTTTTTCCTCATTGACGAGATGCTTCGGGGAACAAATTCGGTGGATAAATATCTTGGATCCAGGGCAATCATAAAAAAACTGGTCCGGCTGGATGGTAAAGGGATGGTGGCTACACACGACCTGCAGCTTTCGAGTTTACAAGAAGAATTTCCAGGAGACATCAAAAATTATCATTTTGATATTCGTGTTGATGAAGGGCAGATGCTGTTTGATTATAAACTCAAAATAGGAGAATGCAAGATTTTCAATGCCTCTCTTTTATTAAAGGGCATAGGTGTGGATATCGACGAAAATATGGAATAAAAATGACGTAACTGCGGCTAGATTGGTTTACATTTGTCTCCTCTTAAATCCACTAAATAGAAACAATAAATGACTTTACAAGAACGTATTGATTTATCAGAAACACGTGTCTGCAGTACCGTGTTTCCATTTTTGACGAATCATCACGATACTTTGTTCGGCGGCAAGGCGATGTCCATTATGGACGAAGTGTCTTTTATGGCTGCAACGCGATTCTGTCGTAAAACTTTGGTAACGGTATCAACAGACCGTATCGATTTCAATAAGGCCATTCCCTCCGGGAGTATTATAGAAGCTATCGCAAGAGTTCAAAATGTAGGACGAACCAGCTTGAAGGTGAAAGTCGAAATATTTTTGGAACATATGTACAAGGAAGGAAGAGAACTGGCCATCGAGGGTATTTTTACATTTGTTGCCTTGGATGAAAACAAACAGCCGATCCCAGTACTGGAAGGTTTAGATATTGAATAAAGTGCCCCGGTCCGAATGAGCGCATTTTTCAGAGATTTTATAAAAATTATAGCATTGGAAAGGGGAGCTTTTTAGAAAGCTCCTTTTTTCTTGGAGATATTGGCTATAGAATGTGTTGGCCTTCTTCCTAACTATTGTGATTCTATGGGCTTATTTACTTTGTTGTCATTCGTTTCTCTTGATTGGGCTAAGATTATTGAGCTCTTCGGGAGTAAATAGTCTATAGTGAACTTTGAATGTTTTGCCGAGCGGTGTCTCCAGTGAAAAACCTCCCGGGCCAAATCCATCCAGCACATCCAAGGTGAAATGCGCGTATTTCCAATATTCAAATAGATCCCGATCAACCCAAAATTCGTAGCCGGCTGCTAAGCCGATCATGGCATCGTTTGTTCGTGGAAAATACCCACCTTTTTCAAAACATTGGGGTTGGGTGCCTTCACAGCAACCTCCCGCTTGATAGAACATCAATTCGCCATGTTTTGCTTCAAGTTCGTGAATAAGCGCTTTTGCCTTATCTGTAACATCCAGTCTATTTATCATGGTTAAATTAGATTATGTTTATGAGTTGGCGAACCCTAAATACAGCGGAAGAGGTAGCTTGACCTTTTTGGGCCAGGTATCATTTTTATTTTATGCAAAAATGATACCCGGCCTGTTTTAATTAAAAGAATCCAAGTTTTTCCTTGCTATAGGAGATCAACATGTTTTTAGCTTGCCTGTAATGGGCAAGCATCATTTTGTGGTTTTCACGGCCAATCCCTGATTGCTTATAGCCTCCAAATGGAGCACCAGCCGGGTAGGAGTGATATTGGTTTACCCATACACGGCCTGCTTGTATGGCACGTGGTACCTGATAAAGCTGATGTGCATCTCGGGTCCATACACCTGCGCCTAGACCATACATGGTGTCGTTGGCGATGGCAATTGCTTCCTGTTCATCTTTGAATGTGGTAACGGCCAATACCGGGCCGAAGATTTCTTCCTGGAAAATTCGCATGCTATTGTTGCCTTTGAAAAGGGTAGGTTTAATGTAGTAGCCCTCTTCAAAGCCTACGCCAACATTATTTTCATCTCCTCCGGTCAGTACTTCTGCTCCTTCTTCTTTACCAAGCTTAATATAAGACATGATTTTATCCTTTTGGATCTTAGATGCCTGAGCCCCCATCATGGTTGCTGGATCTAAAGGATCCCCAACTTTGATCTGATTGACCCGATCGATGACCTTCGCTATAAATTTTTCGTAAATGTCCTCCTGGATCAATAAGCGGGAGGGACATGTACAGATTTCTCCCTGATTAAGTGCGAATAATACTGCACCCTCAATTGCTTTATCCAAAAATGCATCATCAGCATCCATAACTGAACTGAAAAAAATATTCGGCGATTTTCCACCCAACTCAAGCGTTACCGGAATGATGTTTTCAGTGGCATATTGCATCACTAAGCGTCCCGTTGCTGTAGACCCCGTGAATGCAGCTTTGGAAATCTTGGGATTTGTAACCAAGGGGCGACCAAGCTCTGCGCCGAAACCATTGACAATATTGATTACTCCAGCAGGAATCAAATCGCCGATGATCTCCATCAGGACAAGAATAGATGCAGGTGTACTTTCGGCCGGTTTTAGAACAACAGTGTTTCCTGCGGCAAGAGCCGGTGCCAGTTTCCATACCGCCATGAGAATAGGAAAATTCCATGGAATAATCTGTGCAATAACACCGATTGGTTCGTGTACAATCAGCGAAACGGTATTGCTGTCCAATTCGCTAATGGAGCCCTCTTCAGCACGGATTACACCGGCAAAATATCGGAAATGATCAATGGCTAATGGGATATCGGCATTTATGGTTTCGCGGACTGCTTTTCCGTTGTCTATTGTTTCAACGGCTGCAATATATTCTAAATTAGCCTCAATACGGTCTGCGATTTTATTCAGGATAATGCTTCGTTCGGTAGCGGAGGTCTTTCCCCAAGTTTCAAAAGCTTTGGCTGCGGTATCGACTGCGAGATCCAGATCTTCTTTTGTGGAATGGGCAACTTGGGTAAATACTTTTCCGTCTACTGGGGAGATATTGTCGAAATATTTTCCCTGAATCGGGGCGATAAATTTGCCGCCGATGTAGTTGTCGTATCGTTCTTTGAACGACGGTCTTTTAATTGCGCTCATATGGTTTATTATTAATTATTTTTTAATCCCTTCTTATCAAAGTTAGCCAGCAACTATTCATTCCTGTAGCAGTATTGACCCAAAGTATAGCACGATTGTCGCAAATGACCTTCAGACATCTTTCTGTTTTTTTTGTTATATTTGATTGACTGCCAGTTATATTTAATTGTTGCACTATGGGAGATAGGACATTGATTCATACATTGCCATTTTCACGGGAACGGGAGCTGAGTACATTAGTGGAAAACCGACGCGCATTTACGTTAGATAGTTTAGAACTTAATATCTACGAAACGTATCGAGTGTCGCAGCATGTACCTTTGTGTTTCGATGATCTGGTTATGATTAACATGATCCAGGGGAAAAAAATCATGCATCTGGAGAATATAAAGGCTTTCGACTACTTGCCGGGTCAGATGATGGTCTTGCCTGCATTGGTAGGTATGCACATTGATTTCCCGGAGGCAAGCCTAGACCGGCCTACACAATGTACGGCCTTAACCATTCATAAAGAAAAGATAGGAGCGGTTTTGGACTATCTGAACGAATTTTACCCAAAAGAACAGCGTAGTCAGTGGCATATCGATCCGGAGCTTTTTCATCTTTACAATTCGACTGAGCTTGCCGATCTGGTGAACAAGTTGTTTCAGATCATTATTAGCGAAAATCCGTTGAAAGATGTACTGGCTGATTTGACTTTTAAAGAGCTTACAATTAGGCTACTTCAATCACAGTCATTGATTGCTTTAAAAATTGGGAAATCATCCAATAAGGTTCTGTTACATTTGCAACAATTTATTCAGAAACACATTACTGAGAAAATTTCAATTGGTTTGCTGGAACGGACTGCCCACATGAGCAAAGCGAGCCTGACGAGGATGTTTAACCGTGAACTAGGACTTAGCCCAATGGAGTATGTGATCCAACAGCGTATTGAAAAAGCGAAAAAAATACTTATGCTTACCCGTAGTGTAAAGGAGTCTTGTTATGGCGCGGGATTTAATGATGTTAACTACTTTGTCCGACTTTTTAAAAATAGGGTAGGAATGACGCCAGGCGCATTTGTCCTGGCGCGGTAATTTAGAATTTCATCACACGATCAAGCTCACGTTTGACATCTCTTTCTTTGATATTTTCCCTTTTGTCAAAATCTTTTTTACCCTGTGCTAATGCGATTTCAACCTTCGCAAAACCCCGGGCGCTGATAAAGATGCGCAGGGGAACGATGGTAAAGCCGCGTTCTTCGCCTTTCTCTTTTAATTTTTTTAATTCTCTTTTTGTCAAAAGTAGTTGACGATCGCGTTTTGCCTCATGGTTATAGAAAGATCCCATTGAGTATTCGGCAATATGCATGTTACGGATATATAGTCCGTCCTCAAAAAAACTGCAGAAGCTGTCATTAATATTCGCCTTTCCTTCGCGAATAGATTTTATTTCTGTGCCTAGTAGTCGAATTCCTGCAATGTACTTGTCCAGTAAGTGATATTCAAAAGAAGCTTTTTTATTTTTTATATCTTTTTCTTCATTATTTTGTTGAATCTGTATTTGTTTTTATTACTGTAAAATTCAATAATTTATGATTATATAGGGATTTGCATGTCTTTTTTTTTATATTTTATTTTAATTAATATTTATTATTCGAAGTTACATTTGAAGTTTTCAACTTTTGAAA
>JALAGS010000094.1 GCA_022712315.1 Sphingobacterium sp.
ATTCTCATGAATAAAGTCTATTTTAGTACGACAGTAGACAATTAATGAAGACATGAACCTTTCCGTTTTAGAACAATATATTGAAGAAAGCAAAAGCCATGACATTGACCTCTTATTGATTGGAAATCCCGAACTTTTACAAGAAACAACAAGTCATGGAATTTCCCCCTTGTTATTGGCTTGCTATTACAACAAACCTCAAATCATACGGATACTTTTACAGCACACCAAATCCATGACTATCCATGAAGCCTGTGCCGCCGGATTAACCTCCTATCTCGAAGCGATTATCGTGCAAGCCCCAGCCGTTGTTAATGAGTGGTCATCACAGGGTTTTACACCATTGACCATCGCTGTGTATTTTAATAAAGTAGACATTGTTCGTCTTTTGTTATCAAAAAAAGTCAACCCAAATGCAGTGACCAAAAATGAACAACTTACGACAGCACTACATATTGCCGCGTCAAACAACAATGAAGAGATTGGAAAGCTCCTTATCGAAGCTAACGCAAATGTCAACGCCATTCAAGCTAACGGAGACACTCCACTTCATTTTGCGGCTCAGCACGGTAACATCGATTTTATTGTCGCTTTACTGGAAAATGGCGCTGATACCAGAATCATCAATATTTCAGGATTATCTCCTATTGATCTCGCATATGAAAAAGGTCATAGAGAGATTGCAGAGATTTTAAAGAACTAGTTTCTTTTCAAAATTTCGGATCCAATCCGGCAATAAAGACAGCGTTTCCTATCACAATAGAATCTCTTTAACTGCAAAATTGCTTGGCTTTGCAATGCACTTTGCACAGGCCAATCACATTGAGCAAACTGTCGCACAACAACATTCTTTTCCGCAGGCATTTCCTCCAAAAGTTCTAATGCTTTATCTATATAGGTCTGAATACCGAAATATTTACCATATGAAAAAAGAAATACGACAATAACATTGATCACGAGGACATCAACCGTATCTTTCCCCAACCGCACCGATTTTTTCACCCCCGCTTTTGTGCCGAATGAAAAATGCGATACCCAATACTCACTTAACGAATCTATCTTGAATAATTTTCTAGCTGCTTCCAAATCGTCGAGCGCTAAAATCTTAGAGACACCAAGCTCATTCCTACTGAACAAAACGGCTAACTGAGCAATCCGCCGCTCAGGAAAACTATAAGGTCTCGTTCTCAACTTTTTCCAAATTCCATATACAGATTCCAAATCGTGAATATGTTTTTGGTACTTGAATTCGTCCGTTAACTGCTTGGCATAGTCACTTTCTTTCTGTTGTTTCAGCAAACCACTGATTCCAAATAAAATAGCTTCTATTTTAAACAGATTTGAGCGATATTTTTGTAGAATACTCAAAGGTAATTTTTCTCCAAGCTCCTGGAACGTATCAGCATTAACTTTTAATCCCATACACCTGCACATCCATATCCAAAAAGTTTTTTCCCAATCCGCATCAAAGTGGTTTAAAATAACCATGACCTGTTGAACTTTTATTTCCAGCCGTTCAATAGACAAAGTATTCAACCACATTGATTTCTTTAAAACATCAATAGAGCCAAGCTGAGATCTACAAGGGATCCAGCTTTTAGTATTCATCATAGTTGAATATCTCTCCAATAAAAGCTGATCCACATATTCTGAAAGCACAATTGTCGGGATAGCTGTCCCATCACTTCGGTAGATGACTTTATCATTCTTCCAGACCACATGCAAGATGACGTTATTATAAGCATCATCTTGCTGGTGACAATGCCGATCCCAATCAGATGATTGAATATGCATCTCCACATGACCAAACCAATTATTACCTTTATACCTAATATGGGACATTAAAAAATCGGGACCGGAATCTGTATTATATTGTCCCACATGAACAACGACCAAGGATTCTCCATCAACAGAACTCAATCCATTTGCACGGAATAGCCGAAGTTTCCAGATAAACTGCATTAAGTTTTCTGTAACTAACATAATTGTAATTTAAGAATTAAACTAACCGGCTATGGCTTATAATTACCTAAATATACAATTTAATCATTACTATTTCCTATAGATCTTTAAAAGATCATTGGAAACCAATTTGCTTTCTATAATCTGCCCATTGAATCGTGGAGCCACAACCCCATTAAATAGCTTGATTTCAGACTCGAACACTCTTGCCTCATCCCAAAGTCCCGCATCGATAAACATTTGTAGGGTTGCCCCGCCCCCTTCTATGATTATTGACTGAACATCCATTAAATAAAGTTGATAAAGGATATTCTGCGGCAAATATAAACCATAATTCTCAAGCTCAATATACTTAACGTTTTCCTTCCATTCTGTCTTTTTAGCATTAAACACAATCGTATCTGCTTGTCCATTGAGAATATTGGCATCTAGCGGAATAGCCAGATCGCTATCTAAAAGAATCCGTAATGGGTTTTTACCCTGCCAGTGTCTTACAGTCAGACTGGGATTATCGACAACTGCCGTTTTTGTACCAACCAAGATCGCATCTTCTTCCGCTCTCCAACGGTGAACGAGCTGCTGGCTAGCAGCGTTGCTTAACCAGATCTGTTTATTTTCCTGACCAATAAAACCATCCTTAGACTGGGCCCATTTCAAAATAACATAGGGGCGAAATTGGCCAATACGTGTAAAGAAACGACGATTGAGCCATACTGCCTCATTTTCCAACAAACCAATTTCAACTTCGATATCCGCTGCCCGTAATATTTCCACTCCTTTGCCATTGACCTTTGCAAAAGGATCCAAACAAGCTATATAAACTTTCGAGGGTTTTAGGTCCGCAATCATATTGGCACATGGCGGTGTCTTTCCGAAATGTGCACAGGGCTCGAGGCTAACATAAAAAGTACTTTCACCAAGAACCTTCTTTGCATCTTCACCATACCTTTGCATAACCTGCTGCACAGCGTTGACCTCTGCATGCGGTCCCCCATAAGGAGAAGTATATCCCTCACCGATAATTTTATTGTCAAATACAATCACAGCCCCTACCATTGGGTTGGGACTCACGGAACCGGCCCCCATTTGAGCAAGTTCCAAACAACGACGCATATATTGCCTGTGCATATCCATAGATACAAATCTATGAAAATCGTACCTTTGACACATGAAAATACTTCAAGATTACGAATTATTATTCCAAAATGAGCTCCAGACGTTATATGATAACGATGAAATAAAGGCAATATTCTTCGTAGTTATTGCCGAAACATTCGGATTAAATAGAACCAGTTATCAGTTTAGAAAAATAGATAGCGTAAGCGATACGGAGAGCGCGAACATACTTAGGATCCTTCATGATTTAAAAAAGCATAGACCTATACAATATATATTCAATAAAGCCGATTTTTATGGCGAAGTTTTCCACGTCAATGAATCGGTCCTAATTCCCCGGCAGGAAACTGAAGAACTTGTCGATCTGATTATTAAAAATCATAAATCTTTTCCAAATCTAAAAATTATAGATATAGGAACTGGCTCGGGCTGCATTCCCATCACCTTGTCAAAGTATCTAAATGATGCAGTAGTCACAACAGTAGATATCTCAAAGGAAGCTATAAAAACCGCACAAGAAAACGCCAAGAATTTAAAAACTTCAATTCAATTTATCAATGCAGATATATTCGAATGGGATTACATTTTTTCTGATCAACAATATGACATCATCGTATCCAATCCACCTTATATTACCCCAGGAGAAAAACAATATATGAGCCAAAATGTACTTGCTTATGAACCTGAACTTGCATTATTCATTGAAGAAAGCGCACCACTGATTTTTTATGACGTTATTTCATCCTTCGCATTGAAACATCTAGCGCCGGGGGGAGATCTCTATTTTGAAATCAATCAATACCTAGGCTCAGAAACGGAAGAGCTCATAAACAAAAAAGGATTTGAGCAAGTCAAACTTATAAAAGATATCAATGGTGCGGATCGAATAATTCATGCAAAGAAAAAAGCTCAATAAAAATAATCCTTTTATTTATTAAGCAGTTAAGGATTTTCAATCAAAATTTACACGCAATAATTTGGCGTATATCAAAAGAAATTCTACCTTTGCATCACTTTCAAAAACAGAAAGGATTCCGTAGCTCAGCTGGTAGAGCAATACACTTTTAATGTATGGGTCCTGGGTTCGAATCCCAGCGGGATCACAAAAGAAAAGCTAATCTTGCGATTAGCTTTTCTTGCTTAAGAATACCAGGATTCAAAAGAGGGGCCAGCTAGGTCCGATGCCTTACCAAGAATCTAACACCACTCTATTTCCTCAAAACTATTTTCATTTTCAATTGTCTCTATTCTATAACCGCACATTAAAACAAATGATGAAAAAGAAATTAACATATTTATTGATGTCAAGCTCTTTTTTCCTTCTGACAGGTTGTTCGGTCATAGAAGGAATATTCAAAGCGGGCGTTTGGACAGGCATTCTCATCGTCGTTGTTGTAGTGGCCCTCGTTATTTGGCTTATTAGTAAACTTTTCGGCGGCTCCAAATAATGACAATTACCGTTCTAACGATCTCCTCAACACCATTTACCTAATTAAAAACAACAACCATCAACGGTTTTATTGTTCTTCATTTGAAAACATGTTTTTTATCTTATCTTTATAATTTTATGAATCTACGGCCAAACTAATTTAAAGGGCAACCGGCAATTCAAAAAAATAATTCTAGCTCTATTGGACCATCATATTGACGCTAGAACATTTGCACTAAATGAAAGAGGATCGAGCATATGAAGAGATTTACGTTAAAAGAGATTGGCCAACAATTAAACCTGTCTCCCGGAACCATTTCCAAAGCACTAAACGATAGCCATGAAATAAGCACAGAAACAAAAAAGCTCATTTTAGATTTTACGAAGAAAATTAATTATATACCAAATTTTTCGG
>JALAGS010000095.1 GCA_022712315.1 Sphingobacterium sp.
TCATTATGAAGCAATAATAATAACTGATTATAACATACCAAAGCCTAATATTTTATTGCACATGTGGCAAGAGCTTTGACTACAATTCATTCATTAAAATAACAGGATTATATGAACGCAAAAAACCTAATTTTCGCATCATCTTTCAGTCTGTTTTTAGCATTTGCAGCGCAAGGGCAGGTCTATCAAAAAGTTGAGAATAAATCTGGCCCTGTCCTGGGATATTCGGCAACATCGGGAGTAAAAATACTGGCCGTCGCTGGAATGAAGTTCAAGGATCTCAATCGAAATGGGAAATTAGACCGTTATGAGGATTGGCGTTTGACGCCAGAGGAACGGGCCAAAGATCTCGCTTCGCAGCTGTCTGTTGATCAGATCGCTGGACTCATGTTATATAGCCGGCATCAAGCATTGCCAGCTCCGGCCTTTGGATTTATGGCTGGCACCTATCAGGGGAAAAACTACCAGGAGGGTATTGTTTCGCCATGGGCCCTAACAGATCAACAGCGCGAATTTCTTGATAAAGACGGGGTCAGGCATGTGTTACTGACTGGGGTGAAAGATCCTGAAACTGCGGCCCGCTGGAACAATGAGTTGCAAAGCTTTGTAGAAGGGATAGGTTGGGGGATTCCGGCAAATAACAGTTCAGACCCGCGCCACAATGCTGTTGTCAGTGCAGAGTTTAATGCAGGGGCTGGGGGGCAAATTTCGATGTGGCCCGACGGGCTTGCGATGGCAGCGACATTTGACCCGGCTATCGTTAAGCGATTTGGTCAGGTGGCCGCTTCGGAATATCGTTCATTGGGCATTACGACAGCATTGTCACCACAGATAGATTTAGGGACTGAACCACGCTGGTATCGTATCGGTATGACTTTTGGGGAGAGTCCCGAGTTGACTACAGCAATGGCTAGAGCTTATATTGATGGCTTTCAGACATCGAGCGGAAAAGATGAAATTGCCCTGGGCTGGGGCTACAAGAGTGTCAATGCCATGGTGAAACATTGGCCTAGCGGCGGACCTGAGGAGGGGGGGCGTGATGGTCACTGGGCTATCGGAAAATTTGCGGTTTATCCAGGAGATAATCTGAAGCAACATATCATGCCATTTGTCAACGGTGCATTTCAGCTGGCTGGAAAAACGAGCAAAGCTGCCGCAGTGATGCCATATTATACGATTTCATTTGGGCAGGACAAGAAGAATGGTGAAAATGTCGGCAATGGCTATAGCAAGTATTTGCTGACAGATTTGTTGCGTGGTACCTATGGTTATGATGGTGTGATCTGTTCGGACTGGTTGATAACTGGAGATGAGGCACCCAAGCCAGATGGATTTGCGGGTAAACCCTGGGGGGTAGAACAGCTTTCAGTGGCAGAGCGTCATTATAAAGCATTAATGGCCGGTGTGGATCAGTTTGGTGGGAATAACGATAAAGCTCCAGTACTGGCCGCTTATGAGTTGGGTGTGAAGGAACACGGACAGAAATTTATGCGGCAACGATTTGAAGCTTCTGCCCGGAGGCTTCTGTTAAATATTTTTCGCGTAGGGCTTTTTGAAAATCCATATCTAGATGTCGCTGAAAGTCGTGCCATCGTGGGAAATCCAGATTATATGAAAGCGGGATATGAGGCGCAGGTAAAGTCTATTGTTTTGCTAAAGAATGACGGCCAGCAATTGCCGATTCGTGGAAGGAAGAAAGTTTATGTTCCGAAGATTTATACAGCGGCAATGAAAGATTGGTGGGGCAACTATACACAGGCACGATTGGACTATCCGGTCAACATGGATCTTTTGCGTAAGTATGCCGATGTAACTGATAAGCCTAATGAGGCGGATCTCGCAATTGTGTTTGTGCAGAGCCCGATCAGTGCAGAAGGTGGATACAGCGAAAGGGATCGGAAGAATGGAGGAAATGGTTACTTACCTATTTCTCTGCAATACGGCACTTATACAGCCTCGAATGCACGTGCAGAAAGTATTGCTGCAGGCGACCCTGTAATTGATCCTTCGATTAAGAATAGGTCTTATAAAGATAAAACGGTGACTGCTGCAAATGTGATGGATCTGCAGACTATATTGGATACAAAGGCCATGATGAAAGATAAACCAGTTCTGGTTGCTGTAACAGCAAACAAACCGATGGTATTTGCTGAGTTCGAAAAGGAAGTTTCTGGTATTGTTCTAAATTTTGGCGTATCGACGCAGGCTGTACTGGATATTTTGTTTGGAAAATATGAGCCTTCGGGTTTATTACCGGTTCAAATGCCTGCGAATATGGCTGCCGTAGAAAAGCAAGCCGAGGATGTGCCCTTTGATATGGAGGTATATGTTGATCAAGCAGGGCATGCTTACGATTTCGGTTACGGTTTGAACTGGTCGGGTGTCATTAAAGATGAGCGCGTGCTTGAGTTTGTAAAAAAATGATAAAAAAAGCCCCTCTGTGTTAAACAAAGGGGCTTTTAAGTACGCCAATCAGGATTCGAACCTGAGACCGTCGGTTTAGAAAACCGATGCTCTATCCAGCTGAGCTATTGGCGCGTCGCTTTCGGTAATGCAAAGGTAGACATTTGTGTTATATTTCCAAAATATCGCCTGCTTTTTTTGTGGTTTTTCAATAACTGATTGCTTTTCAATAAGATTATTTTATTGATCTAGGTCAAACAAAATGAATAAAACTGCTGTTAACTTTGTGTTATTAAACAAATAGAAAAAACATAGAATTATGGCACAAGCAAAATGGGAACTAGACGCTGCACATAGCGAGATAGAATTCAAAGTAAAACACATGATGATTACAAACGTTAAGGGCAACTTTGACAGTTTTAAAATAGATGTTGACGCCGAAGGCGAAGATTTTAAAAACGCGCTAGCGAAAGTCGTTATCGACACCGCATCTATCAATACACGTAATGAGCAACGTGACGGGCATTTAAAAAGTGCAGATTTCTTTGATGTGGAGAAATATCCAGCGATTACATTTGAAGCAACAAGTTTGGAGAATAATGAAATTAAAGGAAATTTAACGATCCGCGATGTCACTAGACCCGTGTCTTTCGATTTAGAATTTGCAGGTATCCAAAAAGATCCTTGGGGAAATACCAAAGCTGGATTTATTGTGGAAGGCAAAATTAAACGTTCAGAATTTGGACTTAACTGGAATGCTGCCTTAGAAACAGGTGGGGTCATGGTGAGCGACGATGTAAAATTTAGCGCTGATATTCAGTTTATAAAAGCTCAATAATCACAATATATAAAATAAAATTTGGTAGGAGAGTGAAAATTCGTACTTTTGTCGCGGAGAGCTGGCAGAGTGGTCGAATGCGGCGGTCTTGAAAACCGTTAACTGTCACAGGTTCGGGGGTTCGAATCCCTCGCTCTCCGCTGAGAGGGTCTTTTTCTAAAAGACCCTCTTTTTTTTCGTATATTAATAATCCTTTTTCTCTCA
>JALAGS010000096.1 GCA_022712315.1 Sphingobacterium sp.
TAATAAAAAAAGTCCAACAAAATATTATTTTGTTGGACTTTTTTTATTAAATCGTGCTTTACTTATCTGACTTATCTATTTTTTCATTCAACAAGGACAGAATGGCAACAGGCACCATCGCACTGATATCCCCTCCATTAAACCAGACATCCCTAACAATAGACGAAGAAATATGAGCCGTTCCAGATCTACTCATTAAAAAATAACTTTCCACCTCGCTATTGAGCAGCAGATTATTTTGAGCAATGGCGTTTTCGAATTCGAAATCATTGGTATTCCGGAGCCCACGTAATATAAAACGCGCTTTAACCTGCCTGCAGAACTCCACGGTTAGGCCTTTATATTTATGTACCTCAACCCCGCTTACATCCTTAAAAACACGTCTGATTGACTCCACCCGCTCCTCGTGATCTAACATTCCCTTTTTATTGGCATTATAACCTACCGCAATAATAATTTTATCAAATAGCGGCATTGCTCTTTCGACAAGATCTTGATGAGCTAAAGTAAAAGGGTCAAAAGAGCCCGGAAAAACAGCAATTTTCATATTAAATAGTCTTAGCGTAAAAAGAAAATGATGAATACCCGTATTTTCTAGTTTCTATAAAATTTGGATGATCTTCCATTTGCCTTGTTGACGGATGTTCAACAACGAGGAGTCCGTCATCATGCAGTAATTGTTGATCAAAAATTAGTTTGGGTAATTGTGGCAATTTAGGAATATCATAAGGTGGATCTGCAAAAATAAAATCATAAGTATCCTTACAGCTAGCAATGAATTTAAACACATCGGCTTTTCTTGCTTTAATCTGCTCCAATTTCATCTTCTGCGCTGTATCATTGATATACTGCACGCATTTGAAATGAAGGTCTATTGCATCTACATGCCCCGCATCCCGCGATGCAAGCTCAAAACTAATATTCCCTGTTCCTGCAAAAAGATCCAAACATTGTAAACCATCAAAATCCAGCCTGTTCTGTAAAATATTAAACAGCGCTTCTTTGGCGATATCTGTGGTTGGTCTCACAGGTAAATTAGTTGGTGGATTCAACCTTAATCCACCTAAACGCCCCCCGATTATTCGCATAGTATAGAATCAAATAATACATTATACGGCGCCAAATTTGACTCGATCTCTCTATCTGCCAATACGACTTTCGTTTTCAAATCTAATATTTCGATATCACCAGCATAAGTCGAGATACGTTTATAATAAGATTCATTGGGAATCTCTCCTGAAAGGAGCACCTTATTAATGGAGTCTCCCAAATTAAATTGCGTTAAAATATTAAGCACATAATAGCTAATATCATCCAGACTATGAATTTCAAAACTATTATAGAGCTGGAAAATCCCGTTTTTAAACAGATAAAAATCAACTGTATTTTCAGCTACAAAATGAAGCCCTAGCACACTACCTCTGATGGATACACGCTCCTGCGCGCGGTCTAGCACCACCGCGAATTCGGGAAGTATAACAGCATCGGGAAACAACCTCTTCCATCTATTTAATAACAACCCATCAAACTGATATACAGCAATTAAATTAAGATTATCTAAAGAATAACTAAATGTATTTTCAAGATCGGATGTACCTAAAAACTGTAGGTAATCGCTTATCTTTTCGCTCAGAAAAAACTCTTTTGGAATAAACGTAAAAGTTTGATGTGGTATCACAACGCGGACAAATCGAAACGGAAGGCTCATAATTCGTGTAGCATCCAAAATCGGCTCTTCTGACGGATATTCGATTAAAATTGGTGCGATTGATTTTTTATCAACCACCGCCAAGATATCCTTCTGAAAGCCAGCCTTGACCAAAAGATTGTATTCCGGTAAATAATGAATATTAAATTGTTTTGAGATATAATTCATTCGCTGAATTGTAAAAATTAAAACTTCTTAGAGCAAAAATAGCTTTTTCTAGAGGATAAGACAAACCTTTTAAATAACTTTGAGGGTGTTCATCAAAAATCTGTTAATACAGCAATTTCCATGGCAGGCCACCGATCAGCAGTTGGAGGCCTTCGAATTACTGGAAGAATTTTTACTCGCTTTTGACAAGCAATCCTGCTTTGTACTGAAAGGGTATGCTGGTACGGGTAAGACAACGTTAATTTCGGCGCTGGTTAAAGTACTCCCTGCATTGCGAAAAAAAGCTGTTCTACTAGCACCAACCGGCAGGGCTGCAAAAGTGATCACCTATTATTCGGGCCGCAAAGCACTGACAATCCACAAGAAAATCTATCGGAAAAAATCTGCAGTTTCATTTCAACTAGATTTCACCTTAGCGGAGAACCTTCATGAAGATACCCTATTTATTATCGATGAAGCTTCAATGATATCCAATGCCCCTGTGAATGCGTTTTCAGGAAGTCTTTTGGATGACCTGATCCGCTATGTGCAATCCGGAAAGAATTGCACACTATTATTTGTTGGAGATACCGCTCAGTTACCACCTGTAGGACTCCTGGACAGCCCAGCATTAAACCCAAGTTATCTTGAAAGTGAATTTCATCTATGCGTTTATCCTTTTGAGCTGACCTCGGTTGTCCGACAGTCCAAAGATTCTGGTATACTGTATAATGCGACAAAAATACGCGAAGAGATAACCTCTGCTGAAGAAGATCAAGATGACTTTCCCTTTCCGAAATTCATAACTAAAGGATTTAAAGACCTTTACAGAATGACAGGTGAACGGTTAATCGAGGGGATAAACTATGCCTATGACAAATATGGAGTCGAAAATACAATGATTATCTGCCGTTCAAATCGCTCTGCAAATTTATACAACCAAAATATAAGGAACAGAATTTTGTTTCGGGACGAGGAGCTGACCGGTGGAGATTATATTATGGTTGTAAAGAACAACTACTTCTGGCTTCAAGAAAACAACATGGGCGATGGGTTTATTGCAAATGGCGATATGGCCAAAGTGCGAAAAGTGAGCAATATCCATGATCAGCATGGATTTCGATTTGCAGATGTTACACTTGAATTTGTAGACATTGACGAAATAGAACCCATCACTTGCCGCGTGATCCTAGATAGCCTCTATACCGACAGTCCCAACCTGCCTTATGAAACCCAGAAAACACTCTACGAAGAGATCGCCTTGGATTATGCCGATATTATGGATAAGAAAGACCGCCTCGAAGCAATCAAAAAAGACCCCTATTATAATGCGCTTCAGATTAAATTTGCATTTGCAATTACCTGCCATAAAGCGCAAGGTGGCCAGTGGCCAATCGTATTTGTCGACCAGGGTTATATAAACGATGACATGTTGGATCTTGAATTTTTAAGATGGCTGTATACTGGAGTAACGCGAGCAACAAAGGAGCTTTTTCTGGTTAATTTCAATGAAAATTTCTATCCATCATAGGATTATTACACGAATCATTCGCAAAAGAACCTAATTATAGATATTTTTACATCCAAAACCATTATTACACGATTATCTATATTATTATTTAATGCATAAGTTCTACTTTATTTTAGCGACCAGCTTATTGCCCTATATTGGTACCGCACAACAGGCGAAAGAGGCACCTATTAAAGCCAACTATCAGTTGGCAGCGAAATTTTCCCCTGAAAAATTAAAGAAAATGATTTTTTCAACTAGTATCAAACCAAATTGGATCAATTTTTCTGATCGCTTTTGGTATGACTACGCAAGTCCGCAGGGAAGAAACTGGTATATTGTTAACCCTGCCCTGAAAAAGAAAGAACTCCTTTTCAATAATGACGACATCGCCGCTCAAATTACTAAAATCGTTAAAAATCCGGTAGATGCCCAACATATGGAATTGCAAGGGCTTCGATTTACCAAAGATGAGAAAAAATTAAGGTTTCAGGTTCAGAGTACCCAAGATACCGTGAAATCCAAAGATGAAATACAAAAGCTCAAAAATAAGTCCGACACCACCAAAAAGAAACTCTTTTATCTGGAATACGACCTGGCAACAAAGTCTGTCTCGGAAATCAGTGACTCGACAAAAGTAAAACCACCTTTGGGTTGGGCAAGCTTCTCCCCTGATACCAACACGGTTTACTTTGCAAAAGACTACAATCTGTATTGGATGGACAGATCCAACTATCTTAAAGCGGTAAAAAATGAAAAGGACAGCACCATTGTAGAGCACCAGATTACAAAAGACGGTGTGCAATATTATGCTTGGGGCGGTGATGAATACAGCACAACCACCGGTGACGAAAAAGATAAAGACAACGATCCTAAACGTAAGCGGGTATGGATCAGCTGGTCGCCGGATGGGCGTTATTTTACCTTGACCAGGAAGGACAACCGTTCGCTAAAACCCTTATGGGTAATCAATAATGTTGGCTCATCCCGCCCGACACTTGAAACCTATAAATACCAAATGCCGGGTGAGGTCGATTCGACGGAAACGGAACTTTATCTCTTTGATGCAGGTAAAAAAACTCCACGTCGCATCAATGTATCCGCGTTTAAGAATCAGACCCTCTCTACCTGGACAAAAACACCGGATAAAAATTCTTATAAAGAGGATTATTTTATCAACTA
This sequence comes from Sphingobacterium sp., assembly GCA_022712315.1. Taxonomy (GTDB): domain Bacteria; phylum Bacteroidota; class Bacteroidia; order Sphingobacteriales; family Sphingobacteriaceae; genus Sphingobacterium. The sequence continues at coordinate 4,548 of JALAGS010000096.1, forward strand.
TTGGTTGGGGAATAACGAAGAGTTCTATATTTCACGTTCTAGCCGTGACCTCAAACGGATTGACCTCCTAAAAGTCAATATAAATGGCACAGTGAATAACATTATCCAAGAACGTTCCAATGTGTATCTGGATGTTCAAAAACCAACTCTGATTGAAAATAAAAAGCAATTGGTGCATTGGTCAGAAAGAGACGGATGGGGCCATTATTACCTGTACGACACAAATGGAAAATTGATTAATCAGATTACTAAGGGCGCCTTTCATACGGAAGAAATTACCGGTTTAGACCCTGCTTCAGGAACACTATACTTTACCGCATCGGGCCGTGAGAAAAACGAAGACCCTTATTATCTACATCAATACAGTATAAATACAAATGGCTCTGGCATTAAACTATTAAACCCGGGGAACTTTGATCACCAAGTGGAAATGAGTGAATCTTCAAAGTATTTTGTCAATAATTCCTCCAGGGTAAATACCACCCCTGAATCCGTCTTATACAACAGTAATGGACAAAAAGTAATGACATTGGAAAAGGCCGATCTGTCTTTACTATTTGCCGCTGGCTACAAATTTCCGGAACCTTTTAAAGTAAAAGCTGGAGATGGTACCACGGATCTCTATGGGGTCATGTATAAACCATTTGATTTTGACAGCACCAGAACTTATCCTATTGTCGAATATGTCTATCCCGGACCTCAGACCGAAGCGGTAAATAAGTCATTTGGCAGAAGCATGGACAGAATTGACAGGCTAGCGCAATTCGGTTTTATCGTCATCACCGTCGGTAACCGTGGTGGACATCCTTCACGTTCGCAATGGTATCATACTTATGGCTATGGCAATCTGCGTGACTATGGCTTGGAAGATAAAAAAGTAGCGGCGGAACAGCTTGCTGATCGCTATAAATACATTGACATAAACCGCGTTGGTATAACTGGTCACTCCGGCGGTGGATTTATGTCTACAGCGGCAATGCTTGTTTACCCTGACTTCTTTAAAGTTGCCGTATCTGGAGCTGGAAATCATGAAAACCAGATCTACAACCGCTGGTGGAGTGAGCGTCATCATGGCGTAACAGAAAAAGTATCCGCGAAAGGAGATACTACATTCTCGTACCAAATCAATAAAAATACGGAGATCGCAAAAAACCTGAAAGGCAGACTATTGATCGCTACTGGAGATATCGATAACAACGTACACCCGGCTAACTCCATTCGAATGGTCGATGCACTGATTAAAGCCAACAAAAGATTTGATTTCCTGCTTTTACCGGGACAAAGACATGGTTTTGGCGATATGACGGAGTATTTCTTCTGGAAAATGGGCGATTACTTTAGCCAGTATCTGTTAGGTGATTCCAAAATGAACGAGGTTGACATGACCGAAATGAATCGAGAAAAGCCACAAAAATAACGGCGTCATGACTCACGATGAAAAATTAGCATTTCTATCCGTTACCTTGAGATCTTTCGAGGTAACGGATTTTTCTTTGGATATCCTTCAGGGAATAACACTGGCCGATCTGTTGAACATTTCCTTAGAAAAAGATAAGAAGATTGCCTTCCGCTCCACATGGGTATTTGAAACCATCGTTTTAAAAAATACGGCACTGTTAAAATGTGTTCTCCCACAATTCTTGGATAATTTAAAGAAACAAAAGAATTGGAGCTGTCTTAGAAGCTACTCTAAAATTCTGCTATTTTTGACTTCGAAAAAAAATAAAGAATATACGCTCCAAAATGAGATAGAAGAAGAAATTATCGAGTACTCCTTCCAATGGATGATCGAACCTTCATGTCCTGTCGCTGTATTAGTCAACTGCCTAGACATCTTAAATAACCTACGAAAGAAGCACCCTTGGATATACGAGGAGTTACAGGCTCAAATAAGCTATTTTCAACGGACAAAGCCTAGTCCGGCTTTAATGAGCCGGACTAATAAAATTATTCAGCAGAAAAGTTAAAATAGACTTTTCATTCGCGCTTAAAACAGGGTGTTTCCTTTCGAATGGTTGACACGACCCAAGTGCTTATAGGCCGCTTCGGTACACTCGCGTCCTCTTGACGTTCGCATAATATATCCTTCTTGAATCAAAAAGGGTTCGTAGACTTCCTCAATCGTACCTTCATCCTCACCCACAGCTGTGGCTACAGTTTTTAGTCCTACAGGACCACCTTTGAATTTGTCGATAATGGTCGTTAAGATTTTGTTGTCCATCTCGTCTAAACCATTTTCATCCACATTAAGCGCATGTAAAGCATATTTTGCTATTTCTTTATCGATACTCCCATTGCCCTTTATCTGCGCAAAATCCCTTGTACGGCGCAGTAAAGCATTCGCTATCCGTGGTGTCCCCCTGCTCCTTCGCGCAATCTCGTAGGCCCCTTCATCAGAAATCGGTGTCTTTAAGATATGAGCCGAGCGCAGCACGATCGTTGTCAGCAATTTTGCATCATAATATTGCAAGCGTGAATTAATTCCAAAGCGTGCACGCAAAGGAGCCGTCAAAAGGCCTGAGCGCGTTGTGGCACCGATCAAGGTAAACGGATTTAGGGAAATCTGAACAGAACGTGCATTTGGCCCTGTTTCCAGCATGATGTCAATTTTGAAATCTTCCATAGCCGAATAGAGATATTCCTCCACTAAAGGACTTAAACGATGGATCTCGTCGATAAACAAGACGTCGCCTTCTTCTAGGTTTGTCAATAAACCCGCTAAATCACCCGGTTTATCCAATACAGGCCCCGAAGTAATTTTTATACCAACCCCCATTTCATTGGCGATGATATGGGATAAGGTTGTCTTTCCTAAGCCCGGGGGGCCATGCAGCAAAACGTGATCCAGCGCTTCGCCTCTCAGCCTAGCCGCTTTCACAAAAATATTGAGGTTTTCTAATATTTTAGCCTGTCCCGTAAAGTCTTCAAAAGCCTGAGGCCGCAATGCTCGTTCAATATCACGATCTGTATTGCTCAGACGTTCTGGATTTGGATCTAAATTCTCGTTCATTGTGGCAATATTTTTAATTTCTCTTATAACGCTTTCCGATGCTTCCCAGTTTCAATTGGATAACACCAAAAAATGCCTCCTTAAAGATACTTGTGCTCATCTTTGATGTACCTTCAGTCCGATCTGTGAATATAATGGGTACTTCCACCACCTTAAAGCCATATTTTATGGCTGTGAATTTCATTTCAATCTGAAATGCATAACCTACAAACTTAATCTTTTCAAGTGGAATTGTCCTAAGGACCTCTCTAGTGAAACAAACAAATCCGGCAGTAGCGTCTTGAATATCTATCCCCGTTATAAAACGAACATACACCGAAGCAAAATACGACATCAGCACCCGGCTCATTGGCCAATTGACCACATTCACGCCCTTGATATAACGCGAACCTATACTCATATCAGCACCGTCCACACAAGCCTGCCGTAAACGAAGCAAGTCCTCCGGATTGTGGCTGAAATCCGCATCCATTTCAAAAATATATTGGTAATGTTCGCGGGATAGCGCCCATTTAAATCCATGGATATACGCGGTCCCTAACCCCAGTTTCCCGGTTCGTTCTTCGATAAACAGACGGCCAGTAAATTCATTAAGCTGTAAATTCTTGATGATGGTAGCCGTCCCATCGGGAGAACCATCGTCTACAATTAAAATATCAAATGCGTGTGATAAGGAAAAAACTTTGCGAATGATTTTTTCAATATTTTCCTTTTCATTATATGTTGGAATGATAACTAAACTATCCGTCACTTTTTTATATTTAAGACCAGTAAAGGTAATCATTTACGTTAAATTCCCGTGCAGGAATTCGATGAAATATACAGGATAATCAACATTGCTCCGATGAAAAAGCAGTAAACCCTTCAAGCTCAAACCAACACACCGGCATCATAAATAAACGACATCAAATAGATTACACGCCATAAAAAAGAGAAGCCCGTTACTTTGGGAGTAACGAGCTTTCATTAACCAATTATAAACTTAAATTATGAGACTGCAAATATGATGAAAATTGCTTTCATTTACAAATTTATTTGCGTTTTCCTGCAACATTTTCAATACAATCTCTACTTCATTTTGCTAAATCGTTTATAAAACATGCATACTACCGCAATTTAACGATCCACCTCCCCTAAAACGATGTCGATAGATCCAAGAATTGCAATTAAATCAGCAATCAGCACTCCTTTTCCGAGTTCTGAAATCACCGAAAGGTTATTAAAACTTGGTCCCCTTGACTTTACACGCAATGGAATATCGGATTTATCTTTTGTGACAAAGTAAAAACCCAATTCTCCTTTCGGATTTTCAGCACGCACATAGTAATCCTGAGCTTTCAAATTCACTTTCTTCGGAACCAAAGCGCGCGGATCAAATTCGGCTGTACGTTTAAAATCTTTCTGCAATCGTTCAAGGCATTGCTCAACAATGCGAACAGATTGCTTGACCTCATCTACCCTAACTTTATAACGGTCCCAGCAATCACCGATTGTTCCCATCTCACCTGTTCCTACAGGTATCTCAAAATCAATTTCTGGGTAAACAGAATAATCATCTATTCGTCTCAAATCCCATTTTATACCCGAAGCCCGAAGCATAGGCCCCGAAACGCCATAATTTATGGCAACATCAGCAGGAAGTATTCCTATTTTAGCTGTACGGGAAATAAATATCTGGTTCTGTGTCAATATCTCATCCAATTCGACCAATTTAGGCTTGAAATACGCAATAAATTCCGTACAGCGCTCTTCAAAGCCAACGGGTAAATCATAAAATAGACCTCCTACCCAGATATAATTGTACAACATCCTCGAACCAGACGCCCACTCCAACATATTCATAATATGTTCACGGTCGCGGAAACACCAAAGAAACGGTGTTGTTGCACCGATATCAATCCCATACGTCCCGATAGCAATCAGGTGGGATGCAATTCGGTTGAGTTCACAGACCAGCACCCGGATGTATTCTATTCTTTTCGGTATTTTACTGTCGAGACCAAGCATGCGCTCAACCCCCATCACGAAAGCATGACTATTGTTCATCGAGGCTAGATAATCCAGACGATCAGTAAAAGGAATTGTCTTTGCGTAATTTAACGATTCGGCATGTTTGTCAAAACAACGGTGCAGATAACCCAGATGTGGAACAACTTCTTTCACGATCTCTCCGTCTGTAATCAGCTGCAGTCGGAGCACGCCATGCGTCGAAGGATGCTGAGGCCCCATATTTAACACCATTTCCTGACTAGATATCTCAGTAAGGTGTTTTTCATAGCGCATTAATGCCTCTTTATATTTTGGATTCGCCATTTTTATCAACTAATATGAATGCCATGATATTTTTCTGCCTCTTCATAATCCTTCCGTAAAGGGTAACCTTCCCAATCGTCAGGTAGCAGAATCCTTCTAAGGTCCGGATGTCCATCAAAATAAATCCCCATCAGGTCAAATGCTTCGCGCTCATGCCAGTCTGCCGTACGCCACACCGAAGTAAGTGAAGGAAGCTCAGGGAGTTCATCCAGCGAACGATTAGCCGGCAACTCAACCTTTAAGACCAAAACATGTTGATAGGGCAAAGAATTTAGGTGGTAGACAATAGCAAAATGCGTTTGGTAATCCACTGCAGTAAGGTTGCTTAAAAAATCAAAGTATAGGCCCTCTGTATCCCTCAGGAATAAACAAACGGCTATAATATCTGCCTTATCAATAAATAAGGCGGGCTGTAGCCCATTGCGATCTTCTTTAAGAATAATTTGAGTTCCAAATCTGGAAACAAGCGTCGATTTAATTTCGTCAAATGTCATATTTATGGAGCTATGCGCGTAATCTTCCAGGAATCAGATACTTTTTTATAAACGATACGATCATGCAACCGACTCGCACGTCCCTGCCAGAACTCGAAATAAATCGGTTTCAGTAGATAGCCGCCCCAATGTGATGGTCTAGGCACAGCGTCACTTCCATTATATTGGATCTCGAGTTCTTCCACTCTGTTTTCCAAAAAACTGCGGTTAGGAATTTCGTGGCTCTGTGGAGAGGCGAGTGCACCGATACGGCTCGCTTTAGGCCGCGATTGGAAATATTCATCGGAATCAGCTCCGCTCACAAATTCTATCACTCCTTCAATCCGGACCTGCCGCTGCAGTTCAGGCCAGAAAAACAACAGTGCAGCATGCGGATTAGCTTTCATGTCTTCTCCTTTACGGCTCTCATAATTTGTAAAAAAGACTAAACCTTCTGGTACAATATCCTTCAATAAAACAACTCTTGAGGACGGCAAATGATGAGAAGATACGGTTGAAAGCACCATGGCATTGGGTTCGATCACCTCGCTGTGAATAGCCGCATCAAACCATTTTTTAAACTGGTGGACTGGATCACGATCCACATCCGATTCAGATAGGCTACCTAATACGTAATCCTGTCTGATTGCTGCAATATCTTTATGTTGAATGGACATAGAAACCTGTTTTATATCCTACAAACTTACTAAAATCATTGCTTTTTCTCTATAAAGTTAGTAGAAATTGACAAAATCCCAGTTTTGGCACAAATCTCGCATAGATTAAATAAAAAAGATTAAATTCAATAAATAATTAAAATTCGCGCATATGTTTACCGAACTAGACCCGCAAAAAGGAAGTCTATTGATTTCTGAGCCGTTTATGCTAGACCCCAGATTCCTTAGATCCGTGATCTTGCTATGTGAATACAATACAGAAGGTTCCCTCGGATTTGTCCTAAATAATCAAACCAATGTTCGCTTGGGCCAACTATTGGAATCTATACCTGATTGCAATTTCCCGATCTACGTGGGTGGCCCAGTGGCTCAAGAAAGCCTCTTTTTTGTGCATAGCCGTTTTGATTTACTTTTGAGTGGCGAAGAAGTCGCTCCTGGAATCTATTTTGGAGGTGATGAAGAGAAACTTATCGAAGCCATTCAAACGGATAGCATAAAAGCTCACGAATTAAAATTCTTTATCGGGTATTCCGGATGGTCTGCCGGTCAACTGGACGGGGAAATAAAAGAAAATAGCTGGGCTGTACAGAACAAATACCACCAGCAGCTCATTTTTGAAGGTAACGGTGAATTGCTATGGAAGGATGCCATTATTGGACTCGGTCCCAAATATGCGCATGTCGCCAACTTTCCGCAGAGCCCGGGCCTAAATTAGTCTAAGGCAGCTTCGATCGCTGACAGGTTTAGTTTAAGATCCCGTAATTTCAACGCATGGACTTATGACAAAATAGGACGTTTCCTGCCATCATGTCCTATTAGAACCGATTTGGAACACAGATTGTATGTTTTTAACAAATCATAAAATTAAAAATATCGACATACAAATTATGAATCCAGAAAAAGGTAGTATTTCAATTCACACGGAGAACATATTTCCCGTAATCAAAAAGTTCTTATATTCCGATAATGAAATTTTCTTGCGTGAACTGGTATCTAATGCAGTTGATGCTTCTCAAAAAATCAAACGCCTAGCTTCTTTGGGTCAATACCAAGGTGAAACAGGCGAATTGATTGTAGATGTAAAATTTGATGAAGCGGCCAAAACCATCACTATTTCCGATAACGGTATTGGTATGACAGCAGATGAAATAAAAAAATACATCAACCAGATCGCCTTCTCGGGAGCCACAGAGTTTATGGAAAAATTCAAAGAAGCAAATGATGCAAATGAAATCATTGGTCGCTTTGGTTTAGGTTTCTATTCTGCATTTATGGTGGCCGATACGGTAGAAATCCAATCACTATCGTACCAAGACGGAGCAGAACCTGCTCATTGGACTTGCGACGGAAGTACATCTTACGAAATTTCTACGGGTACAAGAACCACACGTGGTACAGATGTCATCTTACATATCAACGAAGAATCTACTGAATTTTTGAGCCAGGCACGCTTACAGGATATTTTAGATAAGTATGCTAAATTTCTTCCTGTTTCAATCCGTTTTGGCACCAAAACAAATTCTGAACCTGATGGTGAAGACGAAGAAGGAAAACCAAAATACAAATCTGTAGAGGTTGACAATATTATCAATAATACCAGTCCAGCCTGGACAAAATCACCGTCTGAACTAAAAGACGAAGATTATCTGGCCTTCTACCGCGAGCTGTATCCGTATTCAATGGATGAACCATTGTTTTGGATTCACCTCAACGTGGATTATCCATTCAACCTGACCGGTATTCTCTACTTCCCTAAAGTTAAAAATGAACTGGAGATCCAGCGTAATAAAATCAAGTTGTATTCTAGACAAGTATTTATCACCGATGAGGTGAAAGATATTGTACCAGAATTCTTGATGTTACTTCACGGGGTAATCGACTCACCAGATATTCCATTGAACGTATCCCGTTCATTTTTGCAGGCAGACAGCAACGTCAAGAAAATCAATAGTTATATCACCAAAAAGGTGGCTGACAAATTGAACGAGATATTTAAGACTGACCGCAAAGGCTTTGAAGAGAAATGGACAGATATCGGTTTATTTATCAAATATGGTATGCTAAGCGATGAGAAATTTGCCGAGAAAGCAAATGACTTCTGTTTAGTAAAAAGCACGAGCAACCAAAGTTTCACCATCAAAGAATATTACGAAAAGGTTAAAGATATACAGGTAGATAAAGATGGAAACATTGTCTACTTATATACGCATGATGCCGCCCAACAAGATGGCTTTATTCAAACTGCATTAAACAAAGGTTACGATGTTTTGATGCTTGATGGACCATTGGATACGCACTTTGCAGCTTATTTGGAGCAAAAGGGCGGTGAAAAGGTGCAACTGAAACGTGTAGATGCTGACGTTATCGATAAATTGATTCAAAAAGACGAAAAGGTAGAACTAGCTCTTTCTGAAGAAGAATCTAAAAAAGCACTGGAGGTTTTCGAAAAAGCAATTTCACGCCAAGATATGAAAGTTGAAGTTGACGCCTTAAATGAAGGTGATTTGCCTGTATCTGTAACAATTGATGAATTTATGCGTCGAATGAAAGATATGGCCAAGACAGGTGGTGGCATGAATTTCTATGGTTCATTGCCCGACAATTATAAGGTAACTGTCAACGGTAACCATCCGCTGATCAAAAGAATTTTATCGTCATCAGACGAGGAGGGTTCAAAACTAGCAAAACAGGCTTTTGATTTAGCACTCTTATCCAGAGGTTTATTGTCTGGAGCAGATCTGACATCTTTCGTGAAGAGAAGTGTAGAAATGATCTAAAGACATTTCTTCTAATAAAAAAGGCGGTTTCTCTGACGGGAACCGCCTTTTTTATTAAAAATTGGAAGCAAATGGTAGCTTTGGGAGTAGCGAAATGCATATCCGCACCAATATGGACGTGTTTCGAGGTTTTTTATTAAATTTTAATAAACTAACCTTCACCTAGTTGGCTTTAAACGTTGTTTTTTTTCAATTAAATATTTGGAGGGAATAGGGTTTAATCGTACTTTTGTATCATCAAAATCACGGTAGGTATAGCTCAGTTGGTTAGAGCACTAGATTGTGGTTCTAGGGGTCGTCGGTTCGAGCCCGATTACTTACCCAAAAGCTTCTCAGAAATGAGGAGCTTTTTTGTTTCTCTGTTTTACGTTTATAATCAAATAAGATTCGCTTCCTCTGCTGTTTTCAATATACAATTTCTTCCATTTTACCAGCTAGGTACAGGATCCATCAGCCCTGGATGGCTCGGATCATAAATAGCCACAGCAACTTTAGAGTCCGCACAACCATAATATAAAAACCATTTTTGTTTAAAAAAGACCAATCCTTCTATAAAAACCGTCCCATCTATATATTGTCCACTTTTTTCGAAAGGTTCCATGGGACGTAAAAACGGGACATCCGTTCGGGCCAATACACTTGTCGGATCTCGCGGATCAAATAAAACCTGCCCTGCGGAATAAGTATTTTTATTAAAACGCATATCTCCTTTCTCAGCATGATTCTTACCATTATACAATAATAAAATTCCCTTATCAGTCAGAACTGCCGGGGGACCACATTCAGTCAATGAGCTATCAAAAAAACCATCCCTCGGCGAAATAAAGGCTTTTAGCATTCCCTTATTATCTGTTACAGGTTCCCAGTCAATCAAATTATCTGATGTGGCGCCATAGACACCATGTTCCCCCCAGTATAACCAGTATTTTCCGTGGATTTTAGTAATGACCTGTTTATTGCCTTTCAATACAGTTACAATGGAGGCCGATTTATGTGGTTCATTGACAAGAGCGGGCTTATTTTTCGATGTTTTAAAAATGGGGCCATACTTAACCCAGTGCTTCAGATCAGTAGATATTGCTACACCTAGCCGCGGTACCTTTCGGTTCCATTGGGTATAAAACATCACAAAACGCCCATCCTCAGTCTGTGCTATCCGAGGATCTTCTGTTCCGCCAGGCCACTCGTTATCCTGCTGCTCATCGGGAGCCGGGTAGAATACCGGTGTTTTGAGCCGCTCAAAATGAATACCATCCGCACTAGCCGCCAACCCCAGCCGAGAGGTCCGGTGGCCAATAGCCTCCCCCGTCCGGTCTTCTGCACGATAAATCACATATATACTATCTCCCTTCACCACTGCTGCAGGATTAAAGGTGTCGTTGTTCTCCCATCGAATCTCCTTCTTTAGAATTGGATCATAAAATACTGAACTTGTATCGGGATCAATAATTGGATTGACTCCTTTGGGTCGCTCAAAGCCACCCAATACCCATTGTCCTCTCTTAAGTTGTCCGTCATGCTGCACTTTACAGCCGGTCAAAAAGACGAACAGAATAGAACCTGCAATTTTTACGATAATATTCATATTTTAATTGATTTCTGATGCTTTACATATAACATTAAACAACCGCCTGTAAAAGTGAAAATTATAAATTGGTTACAACTGATGAACGGACGGAACATTACCGATCATTCACAAATATAATACTAATAAAAAAATAAGCACGGCAAAAAGAAGTTCATCAAAAATGAGACTGAGCATGATGCTCAAGAACTCAATAAGTTAATTTAACTGTAACAACAAGCCAAATTCCAACATACTGCAACTTTCCAGCAAATAGAAAGCTAAATATTGTAATATTTAGTATAAAAACATATATTTAAGGTACGATCTCCAAAGAAGAACGTCTCGATTTTATAGCAATTAAAATCTAAAACAGGAAACCGCCAACGCTGCTCAAGCAGAACAACTTTGTTTGTAGAGCGTTCACTTTTTATCAGCTATCTTCGGTATACCTATCAGCAACAAAAGATGGCTAACACGTCTATCTGTAAATCGAGTGAAGAATAAAAACGGATAGTGAGAAAATAAATAAAACTAAAGATTGTAATTAATTTAACAATTAACAAGACAGACATAACGCACTTTAAATCACAATGGAACACGCACCAATTAATACAGGAATACTTAGTTTTGGCATGTCAGGACGTGTCTTTCACGCACCATTCATATCTACCAATCCACATTTCAATCTTAGCGCTGTTGTAGAACGGTCGAAGAAAGCAGCACATGAATTCTATCCGGCAATAAAAAGCTACGATAACATCGCAGAATTATTAGCTGATGAGAGCATCGAACTGGTCATTGTGAATACACCCAACTATACACATTTCCAATATGCCAAAGAAGCTTTGGAAGCAGGAAAACATGTCTTGATAGAAAAACCTGCCGTTGATGACTCAGCACAATTCGATGCGCTACTTGCCATTAGCGAAAAACAAGGAAAACAATTATTTTTCTATCAAAACAGACGCTATGACAGTCAGTTTCTAGACATTAAGAAAGTGATCGGAAGTGGAGAATTAGGAAAGTTGATTGAAGTGCATTTCAGATTTGATCGCTATAAAATGGAATTAGGACAAAAATACTTCAAGGAAGATACGCAGTATATTTCCAATGGTATTACCTATGACCTCGGTCCTCACCTTCTTGATCAGGCAATCTCCCTTTTTGGAAAGCCGATTAAATTCAGCAAGACGACGTCCATTAACAGACCAGACTCAAAAGTTGCTGATTACTTTCACTATCATCTCTACTATCCAGCTGGACTGAACGTCTACTTAACGGGTAGTCTGCTCGTCGCTTCTCCGCAACCAGCCTTTGTCATCCACGGTACAAAAGGGAGTTTTATCAAGCATATGACGGATGTACAAGAACAGCAATTGATCGATGGCATGCTACCCGACGATCCCTCTTATGGAGTTGAGCTAGCAGGATTCGAAGGGAAACTTGTAACCATAGATGCTGCGAATCAAAAACATGAATCTTTCGTAACCCCACATAAAGGAGATTATAATCAGCTGTTTGAAGCTATTTATGAAAGCTTAAGAAATAATGTCGATTACCCTATTAAAGCTGATCAGATTAAATGGCAGATCGAATTGCTTGAAGCTGAAAACACCTAAGTTTCAAAAAAAATCAAATGGCGGCACGTTTGAAGAAAAGCAATATGTGCTTCCATTTTTAATTTTCTTCCCAGCGGCATTCGTTCGGTTCGATATGGATCATCACATGACCAAGGTCGGGAATATGTGCTATCAAATGATCCTTAAGTTTATGCGCTAGCTCATGCCCTGCTCGTACCGTAATTTCACTATCGACAATAGCGTGCAGATCGACATGATATTTAGCCCCCGATTTTCGAACAAAACACTTTTCTGTGGCTTTTATCCCCTCGACTTTTAATGCCTCTTCCCGGATGTCATCAATGACTTCATCGTATACATTTTCATCCATGATCTCGCCAAGCGCTGGTCTGAAAATATGATAACAGTTATAAAGTATAAATCCAGCGGCAAATAATGCCGCATAGTCATCCGCATTTTCGTATCCTTTTCCGAGCAACAATGCAATAGATATCCCAATGAAAGCTGCAACCGATGTTATCGCATCGCTTCGATGGTGCCAAGCGTCCGCACGAAGTGAAGAACTATTTGTTTCTTTACTTTTCTTCATAACGATCCTATAAGAAATCTCTTTCCACACAATGATTCCGCCCAGCACAAATAGCGTCCAGGGCTTGGGTAGATCATGTGGCGTTCCTATATTCTCAATACTTTCATAAGCGATTATGGTTGCAGAAACAATGAGAAAACCAACGACAATAAATGTAATCAGAGGTTCTACCCGACCATGACCATAAGGGTGATTGTCGTCGGCGGGTCGTTGCGCATATTTTAAACCTAGAAGCACTAGAAATGAAGAGAAAATGTCCGCTGTTGACTCGATCGCATCCGCAATCAGCGCATAGGAGTTTCCGAAGAAACCAGCTAGCCATTTTAACAAGGCCAGTAATGCATTACCTACAATACTAAAATAAGTCGTTCTGACTGCAGTTTGCTCTTGAAGTTCGGACATAGCTATAAATTAACTTGACACCGCGAAAATACTGTTTTTCTTTTCAAATTATATTCTCCATCTATAGAAAATAGCAATTGCAACAATCGATCGTTAGCTACCGTTCGCGATATCCTGCAATGCTTTTTTTATCTCAGGAGCCCCATAGTCACGGCTTCCTTCCAAACGCTCTACGATCTTTCCAGCTTTGTCCAAGATGACTGTTGTCGGTATGGACTGTCCTAAGAATTCTGCAGGAATATCACCCTCTGCTATATAAAGAGGCAGATCATATTTATTTTCTGCCATAAATGCTGAAGACTTCTCCATGTCGCCATCAACATCTACCATGAGAAAAACGATATCCTTATTATCTTTAAGCGATTGTCTAAGCTGGTCAATAGAAGGTAGTTCATGAATACATGGAGGACACCAGGTCGCCCAGAAATTGATAAACACGACCTTACCTTTTAAAGCACTTAATTGAAGAACTTTACCCTCTTTATCCTTAAAAGAGAGCTCCTGTGTTGTGGACGCAGGAGCTTCCGCAGGTTCCTCCACCTTTTCGGCCTTGACCTCATTTTTGGTTCCTGTATTTCCACAGCCAAAAAATAAAGTGGTCGATAACGCCGCTAGGCCGAAAAAAATAGATTTGCTATTAAGCCTAATACTCATTGTCGTTTGTTTCATTAAAATTATTCTATTTACAAATAAATCGCGCTTCGCTGATCTTCTCTATCTCATCGTTCCATGAGAAATTTCTCAAAGCATTAGCTAATTTAACCTTAATTATTCGGGACCGCAAGCATCACATATTCCTTTACAACCTAAACCACTGGCTGTAAATAGAATAAGCGGCAATAAAAATAAAATTTAAAAATTAACAAGAACTTTTCCGACATTTAAAAGAGTGAATAAATCACTTATTAAAAGATAATTTATTGAATACTTCATGAATCCTACAGCAAATTATTTCAAAAAATGCCTGTCGACCTATTTCCTGTTATTCATCTCCATTCAGCTTAGTTTTGCTCAGGTCACGTCTACAAGGTTCAACAAATTATATCAGCTGATAGAGTCCAAAGATTTCTTCAGCGCCCTTGAGCTATTTATGATCAATAAAACTGACTTTAGCGCTGAAGAGCAAGTTTTTATGTTGGCAATACTCGATAATGCATTTAACAAACCTATTGCTTCAAACAAAAAAATAGCGCTACTGAACAAATCATCTGAAGTATTGCCTGACACACTACAACTAAAAATACAACGTATTCAGGAAGATAATTTCGTCAAACTGAAAGATTATGCTGGCGCAAAGCGAACGACGCAAAAAATTCTCCAGGAATTCGATCCCTTGCTTTCAACTGAAGTAAGAGATGATCTCCGAAACAATCTAAAAATCTGGTCAGCTCTCGAACATATAGGACCACAGCGTATAGAAATCAATAGCGATACCCGTCTAAAAATGACAAAAGACAAAGCCGGATTGAAGAATCTAAAACTAACGATTAATAGTGATACAGCAAGTTTTATATTTGACACCGGAGCAAACCTATCAACAGTTTCGGAGTCTGTGGCCAAACGCCTTCATATGGAGATTATTCGTGCAGCTATTGATGTAGACGCAATTACAGGTATTTCGATCAAAGCCGATTTAGCCGTCTGTAAACAATTGAAGCTTGGTCACATCAACATATCGGACGTTATATTCTTGGTTTTTCCAGATAGCGCACTTTATATCCCACAGATTAACTATCAGATCAATGGCATACTAGGCTTTCCGGTCATAGAAGCCTTGCAAGAAGTACAGCTTACACAAGATGATTTTTTTATTGTTCCAAAAACACCGACAGTTCCAAAAAGACCTTCAAATCTTGCAATAGACGGGTTGACACCACTTATCGCCATTGATGGAAAGCACTATACTTTTGATACAGGAGCTGAAAAAACAATTCTTTATGCGCCGTTTTATGAAACCTACAAACAGCAAATCGAAAAACAGGATATACCGACCAAAGTCGCCATGGGAGGCGCAGGTGGTAAAGTTGAATATGACGGCTTTGTCATACAGCATACATTCCATATCGGTGACAAATCGATATTAATCAAAAATATAAGCCTATTAAAATCGAAGATCAAAAATGAAACTGTATATGGAAATATAGGTCAGGATATTATCAGGCAATTTTCTAAAATGACACTTAATTTTAAAGATATGTTTATCCATTTTGACTAACATAAATCTTTCTTTTCCATGAGCTTCCTTTTGCGTAACCAAACGCCCCATATTAAAAAACACCCTAAAAGTTTTGTCCAACTTTTAGGATGCAGTTTAATAATGGGGCTTCTATAGATTTATTGAACAACTATGCAGAGTAGGTCGCGGCATTAAAGCCCTTCTTTTTGATAATTTCAATGATTTCTTCCTCCGAAACACCTTCAGATTTTACAGTCAAAATTTTGTCTACATTGGTAGTGTCAACATTCCATTCACAGATGCCGTCCATACCATCCAGATCAGCACTTACTTTGGACACACAGCCCCCACAGTTAAGGTTTGTTTTAAATTGAAGTTCTTTGCTTTCCATGTTATTTAATTTTAATGTTATCAATCTATTTAATTACTTACCCAAATATCCCTATAATTCATTTGGTTATACTTACAGTTTTTCTATTTTATTTTACAATATTTACCGTTTAAAACGAGGCCTACGGCTCAATCGTAGTGAGCTATTTTTTCCAGCGAAGCCGCAAGCTATTACTGACAACACTTACACTGCTCAATGCCATTGCAGCTCCAGCTATCATCGGGTTTAAGAGAAAACCGTTGAATGGATACAGAATACCTGCAGCGAGCGGAATCCCAATCAAATTGTAAATAAACGCCCAAAACAAGTTTTGCTTAATCGTTGCGACCGTTTGTTTCGAAAGTCGAATTGCCTGGGGTATCTTCGTCAAATCAGAAGAAATAATTGTCATTTTCGCTACATCCATTGCAATATCGCTTCCTTTTCCCATGGCAATACTGACGTCTGCTGTTGCTAAGGCTGTACTGTCATTGATACCGTCCCCCACCATAGCGACCACCTGTCCCCTTTGTTGCAATACTTTAACAAAATCAGCTTTGTGCTCGGGTAATACCTCAGCTTTGTAATGCTGAAGACCTGTTTCTGCAGCTATAGCCCTGGCAGTAGCCTCGTTGTCACCAGTCAGCATATATAGTTCGATTCCCATTGCTTGCATCTCCTTGATGGCACGTACAGAAGTTTCCTTAATCCGGTCTGCAATGGCAATGACAGCTAATGCAGTCTGACTATTGGCAAACCAGATCACCGTTTTGGATTGATTTTCCCATTGAGTGGCATGTTCCATCAATTCCGTCGAAATTGTAATCCTATTTTCATCCAATAACCTCCGGTTCCCAACATAGTAAGTTTCGATCCCTTCACTACCCTTGACACCTTTCCCAGTGATACTTTCGATAAAGGATATTGGAGTAACTTTCACATCATTGAAATACCCTACAACAGCTTCTGCCAACGGATGTTCTGACTGTTTCTCCAGGCTTAACAAGATACCTTTTAAATTATCCGCATTATCCTTCCAATACAGGTCAGTGACAACGGGTTTTCCCTCCGTAATGGTACCGGTTTTATCCAAAACAACTGCATTTACCTTTTTGGCCAGCTCCAGACTTTCCGCATCCTTAATTAAAATACCCTGCTCAGCTCCCTTACCCACTCCAACCATAATCGCTGTAGGAGTAGCTAAACCGAGTGCACAAGGACAAGCAATAACTAAAACCGTTACCGCAGCCAATAAACCCTGTACTAGATGGTTTTCTCCGCCCAAAGTAAACCACAACAGAAAAGTTAAAATAGCAATCCCAATGACAACAGGAACAAATACAGCAGCAATTCGATCGACCATCTTTTGTACAGGGGCTTTACTCCCCTGTGCATCCTGTACCATTTTAATAATATTTGCCAGCATGGTTTCCTTTCCAACCTTTGTCGCTCTGAACTGAAAGCTGCCTTTCTGATTGATTGTCCCTGCAAAAACCTGCTTATTTTCCATTTTTAAAACCGGAACCGGCTCCCCGCTTAACATACTTTCATCGACATAGGAATTTCCACTGATGACAACACCATCGACAGCAATCTTCTCGCCGGGTTTTACCAGGATGATGTTGCCTGCATGAACGGCTTCTATCGGGACCTGATGCGCTGTTCCATCGGATTGAATGACCATAACGGTCTTAGGTTGTAGCCCCATCAGTTTTTTTATGGCCGATGAGGTGTTACCTTTTGCCTTTTCTTCCAGCAACTTACCTAATAAAATAAAAGCAATGACAACTGAAGCAGCCTCAAAATATACATGTGCATGCAAGCCGCGTTGATGCCAAAAGTCAGCAAAAAGCATGTTGAAAACACTGAAAATGTAGGCTATTCCTGTACTTAATGCGACGAGTGTGTCCATGTTGGCCGAACGATGTTTTGCCTGTTTATACGCATTGACAAAAAAGTCCTTGCCAAGCCAAAGAACTACTGGTGTAGAAAATAGCCACATAATAGGATTAGCGTAAGGTATATCCATAAAGAACATACCTATGATCACTACGGGAAGTGATAGCAACACTGCCCATCGTGTTTTGATTTTAAGCTTATGGAATTTCTCGGCGTGAATAGCCTCCAAGGTTTCTTGTTGCGTGGATTCATCTTCGATCAGTAGATCATAACCGCCAGCTTGGACTGCCTGCTGAATTTTTAAAGGATCTGTCACATTGGGCAGGTATTCGACTGTCAGGTTTCCTGTTGCAAAATTTACAGACGCATTAACAACCCCCTGTTCATATTTCGCCATACTTTCGGCGCTACTGGCACATGAGGCACAAGTCATCCCAAGAACTGGAAATGTTTTGGTCAATGTAGAAACACCGTAACCAAGATCTTTGATGGTCTTTACACTGCTAACGACCGCTTCACTATCTTTCGGTACGATAGCAGCTCTATGATTATTTAATTCCACCCGATAGCTCGCCAAGCCTTTGACCTGAGCTAGTCCTTTTTCGACAATTGATGCACAATGTTCGCTTTCAACATCTTCTAAAGGTATATAAACCGTATCATTATAAATATCTGTCGCCATAACTGATTGTTTGATTTTATACAACAAATTTGGCCACAAATAAGATCGAAATCATTACACAATTAAGGGATTGATTTGTAAGATTTACTCAATGATAGAATACGAAAGGTTAAATTCAACGGAAAAAATTAATCGAGTTGAAACCCTTCTTTAGATTTCCACTTCTTCAACAAAACCGTAAATGATATAATCACCACGTTCTTCGAGTTTAATCGTTTCCACTCCATTCCGCATGGATGTATTGGTATCTTCATCCATAAAATTTTCAGTTCGGTCAAATGCGACACCGATCTTTGTTTTCCCATTTGCATAGATCTGATATTTCGCGGAGGTCTGCCAGCTTACTTTTTTTCTAAATAACCGTAAACCTTCTCTTTTCAAAAAACTGTGCATTTCATTAGATAAATTCATATTCTCATTTGTTTCATGCGCTCACACTACTCACCTATTTATTTGGCAGATGCTTTTATCGTTTAAGGAATTACCTCAAGACTTATATTTAACTTATCTATTTAAGCCGCAAGATTTTAATGGCTAAAGAAATGGTTTTCCGAGGCTAAAATAGATAGATCTAAGATAACGAACCAAATAGTATCCCACAATTAAGCTACCGCTATTTCATCGTACTCAAATGCTATTTCGTCGAATTTTCCAACAGCACACGGCGGAACTTCTTTAAATGCTCATTATGGTCTAGCAGACTATCCAACAAAGTCTACTACACCGCGAACAGAAATAGCAACAGGCGCTATTTTTTCGTCGAATAGATTCTTTAGTTCGTCTGATTCATTTTCCATTCCGTCGATATTTTTCGTTGTTCTTTTCCGTAGAAAGCACATTTGTTTACAATTTAAACGTATACTATGGAAAACACTGAAAATTTTTTAGCGGAAGATTTTGTACTGGATGTACAAACTGTCTGCGTGGTCGAACCGATCTCATTTTTTGATTTTGATGATATGGAACCGGTAACTATTAGGACGGTTACATCATCAAAAATAATATAAAAAGAGGATAAAGCTGTGAAGGCGTTCTGGTAGGCGCCTTTACAGCAATCGTCTTTGCGACCTCAATACATAAAAAACAAACCAAGTATATGACTTCACCCAAACTAAAATGTATTCTCATTGAGGATGAACCACTGGCAACAAAAAAAATGGTTGAATACATCCAAATGTTCCCAGATCTTCAATTGATAAAAATGGTCGAAGACATCGAAAATCCAGATTTATTTAGGCAAGATTTAAAATCTGCAGACATCCTATTCTTAGATCTCATTGTTAGTGGCGGCAATATCAGTACGCTTGCCAAGCTGATCGTCGATATTCCTATCCTAATCATTACCTCAGCCGTGTCACGCTGGCAATATCCGGAATTTATCAAAAATAGGAAGCATTTTGCACTGCAAAAACCAATTTCGCCCGAAATGTTTCAGTCTTGTATAAAACAAGTCATGCAATACTAGTCCCACTCACCCATGACATTATTCCAGTTATCCGATTATTTTCTTCTGCGTACACCACTACTACCCGCTGCAGTTGCTGTTGATCTGTTAAGGATAAAAGAGGCAGATGATATGGAAGAGAAACTTCGTCATCTGTTTCAAGGTGAGCAATTAAAAGAAGCGCTATTTCTAGCAAGCCCGACCTTCTCAGTAGAGGTCGAAAAATGGCTTGAATACAAGAAAGAGAGCAACCCAAAAATGATTACTTCGCTACTCAAATATGCGATTCGGATGAGCACCAGGAGCACGCCTTTCGGTTTATTCGCAGGTGTATCTTTGGGGAACGTTATAGCCTCTGAAAAAAAGGTGTCATTAATCAGGGGTAATACCCACAAAACTGTATTGAAACTGGAAGCCTCCATTCTGACAGGGATTATTGCACAGCTATCAAAAGACAAAAGAATTTATAGTCAACTCTATTATCGCATTAATCCGACCTTATACTTAGATGGCAAATATTACAAATACTATCAAAAAGTAACAAATGGGAAGAAAGGACAGAATATACTGAAACGCATAAGGCTTACCCCTGTTTTGGATCGTGTCGTCCAATATTTCGAAAGCCATAAAAGAACTGCCCACTACCAATCATTGACTGATTTGCTGCAGCGTCTTGGCGCGTCAACAGCTCATGCTACCCTATTCGTCAATAACCTCATCAGCCTTGGGATTATATCTTCCGAATTACAGCCCAATGTAATTGGCCGAGGTTATCTTGACAGTCTGATCAAGACCCTTGAAAGGGTGGATAAGGAGGAATATTATTTAAATCCTTTATCAAGGATAAAAACACTGCTCCATAGTTCTCAATCTGTCATTAACATACAGAATGCCATGGTTAAATTATTGCAGCCTATAATTCCAGACCTCGACATGACCAATTCGTTACAGGGAGACCTTCTTATTGAAATGGAAGACAATAATTTACCCAATACCGCATTAAATCACCTAAGAGATCAATTTCAGGATTTACTACCCCTTTGCAGTCAGGCAAAGTTGACAGATTTCGACCGGTTTAGAACTGCATTCTCTGATAAATATGAAGAAAGAATGATCCCACTGACGACAGCCTTGGACCCCGATACCGGTATTGGTTATGGCCGTCAGGAGGGTGTCTACAATATAACCGATGAAATACTTGGAGAAGTAAAAAATATAGCCTCAACCAAGGAAAAAAAATATGGCGACCACCATTATCAAGACCTGGTCATTGAAAAATTTGTGGAAAGTGTAAAAAGTCATTTCACGGAAATTCAGCTGACCAGCAAAGATCTAGATCATATTGCTCAACAGCGTAAACAGACTACCAATGCCATTCCTTCCTCGTTCTATGCCATCGGCAATCTTCTGAGAGGTTCTTGCCACGAAAAATTATTCTTCAATCTGGGAACTATCGGCGGCTCTTCATCGGGCAACCTGATTTCCAGATTCGCACATCTGGATGAAAAATTGTATAACAAATTAAAGGAATCTGCCAACAGAGAGCAACAGCAATTTCCCAATGCAATACTCGCCGAGATATGCCATTATCCGGATAACAATGCCGCAAATATCATTTCTAGACCAGCACTCCGAAGAGCATCCATCTGTCTGACCCCGACTATTGACAAAGAACAAGAACAAATTGACATTAGTGACTTATACCTGTTCCTCAAAGACAATCGCTTAGTCTTGTGGTCCAAAAAATTCAATAAAATGGTTATCCCTCGTTTGACGACGGCCCACAATTTTGAGCAGGGTATGAATTTATATAAATTTCTTGCAGATTTTCAATTCCAAAATAACAGGCTGGATCTCTCCTGGAATTGGGGAATTATGAAAGAACAGCCTAGGCTCCCGAGAATAAGCTACAAAAATATTATCTTATCCCGAGCGCAATGGCGAATTCAAAAACTCGCAAAATACCCAAGTGACTCCCACGACTTCGTAAAAAAAATGCAGGCAGAGCTCAAAATCCCAACAATGGTCGTCATCAGCAGCGGCGATAATGAACTGCTGATAAATTTAGACAATCCTTTTTGCGCGGAAATACTATTGGATCACATCTGTAAAAGAGAGACAATTTTAATCGAATACCTCCTGAATGACTATTCATCTATAGCAAGCGATAAAGACCAAAATGCTTTTGCCAATGAAATTATTATTCCAATAGAAGCACAGCATAAGACTTTCACAGACGAATCGGCCCCTAAAGAAAATAACCTAAAAAGATGCTTCCCCTTGGGCAGTGAATGGCTTTACGCCAAAATCTATTGCGGGATACATTTTACGGACAGCTTATTAAAGGATATTTTACCCCAGATCATTGCTGCTATTAATCAAAAAGAAGCCATGAAAAAATGGTTTTTCATACGTTACAACGACCCAGCTCCTCACATTAGATTGAGAGTGCAGGTCTCAGATCCAAGCCAGTGCTTTTTTATTATATCCACTATAAATACCCTATTGGAACAATTTGTTCAAGAGGGTCAGATTTCAACGATATCCTTTGATACTTATACACGCGAGATTGAACGATATACCCCATTATGTATGGAACTTAGCGAGGAGCTATTCTATCGGCAGAGCGAAACCATAATGAAGGTTATTCAGCAAAGCACTTCAATCAACGATCGATGGCGTTTAGTTTTCGAAAATATGGAATCACTATTCGAAGCCGCAAAATTTACGCTGATCGAAAAAAGAGATTTTTGCATAAGGATGAATACGCTGTATCAGCAAGAATTTGACAATAATAAAAATCTCTGGGTTCATCTCAACAATATGTTCAAAGATAGAAAGGACTGGTTCGATAAACCATTAGACAAACTAGGAGAAACCAAAGAGAAACTAAATGCAGTCCAATACAGCATATTTTCCACTTTACGGACACATACAACAGATCAAGAAGAGTTCCGGGCAACCCGGACCTCGTTATTGTCAAGTTATATTCACATGTTTATTAATCGATTGTTCATGTCGGATCAACGTTTGCATGAACTTGCGGCCTACCATTTTATGGTTTGTTATTATAAAATGCAGATCGGAAAACAGAAAGAGCGCATGACCTCGATAAATTAAACTATTATATAAGTCCCATCTTGGCAAAAAGCTGATTGCGATACTGCAAACCGATACCGAGCTCTGTTCCATTTTTCAGCACTACTTTGCTTGCCTCAACTCCCTTGATCTGCTTAATATTAACGATATAGGATCGGTGCATACGGGCAAACATATCCCAAGGTAGTTCTGCTTCCATATCTTTCATGGTAGATAATAAAGTTTGCATACCTTCTACAGAATAGATCTGTATATAATCCCCCCAAGCTTTTAAATAGAAAATATCCACAGGATCTATAAAAATAGTCTTATTCCGATCCTTTATCTTAATCGCTTTTCTTTCACCTTGTGGACCTCTTCTAGAAAACAAAATCGCCTTTTGAACTTTCTCTATTGCCTTGATCAACCGCTCTTCGGTGAGGAGTGGCTTGAGGATGTAGTCGATTACATCCAGTTCAAATCCATCGACAGCATACTCATAATGGCCTGTTATAAAAACAACAAACGGTGGATGAACAAGTCCTTTGAGAAAAGTGATTCCATCCATTTCAGGCATATCTATATCCGACAAAATGAGATCTACCTCCTGCTGCTTTAAGACGTCAATTGCTTGCAATGGGTTTTCGAATACACCCAATATTTCGATCAGCCCCAATTTGGAAACTAGTTTCTCCAGGCGACCTCTCGCAATCGGCTCATCTTCAATAAGGATAGTTTTAATTCTATTCATAAGTACTTCGCAATCCACAGCTTTGGTGCTACGGCTTTTCTTCCGGAAGTAAAGTTACAACAAGATTAACAGTAAACACACCCTCATTTGACTTTATTTCCAAAATGTGATGATGAGGATAGTGAAGTTCCAGTCGTTTTTTTACATTTTCTATCCCTAATCCACCAATATAGTTTTCTGGTTTTAAAAGTTCTCTATACGCATTGGACACGTTCATATGCACCTTATGATCCTTCACTTTAATGTCTATGGATATCCATCCCGCCGAAGAACTTAGCCGAGGTCCGTGTTTGAATGCATTTTCTACAAACGGAAAAAAGATCAGGGGTACCATCATACAGTTCTCGTCATCAGCCGCCAGATTTAGATTGATCTGTACGGTCTCACTATAACGCAACTTCTCCAATTCAACATAGTCCTTTAGCAGTTGAAATTCGCGACTAATTTCCACCTTGGGCTGGTTGCTCTCGTGAAGCAGATACACCATAATACTACTTAAACGCATCATACTTTCGCCACCTCTCTCATCATGATCCGATACTAGCACATAGATACTATAAAGTGTATTAAGTAAAAAATGCGGGTTGATCTGGTATTTTAAAAAAGCAAGCTCCAATTGAACGTTGTTTAATTCCAATGCGGCATTTTTCAGTTCAAGCTTCGTTTTGGAATTTCTGACAGACATAAATGCCTGCACTATTTTTACTGTCAATGGTAGGGCCACTAAAAAAATAAAATCCAATAAATAATCGCTAATGGAAGAAAGCCGAAAGGCTCCAAAGATTCCATTACTTAGTATTATTTCGAGATAACTTGATAAACGAATATCTGGTGTCAAATATTTTAGCGTTAACATGGCGCCAAAATAACTTAGAAACGACCACCAGGCATAAATAAACAATAGCCATAAAATACACAGCAAAAACTTCCCGGGAATAAACCAACGCGGAATAATCACATATGCTGTCACATAAAATATGGTCAATAAAGAAAATACGTCCTTTAGAAACAATATCCACGAATTATCAATATCTATCCGTTGATAGGAAATAAATTGCATTCCCAAAACCAAAAACCAAAAACACAAATGAAGGATAATACGTTTCCCCGTATTGTAATTTTGGAAAAAACTGTTCATAGATAGCATACTTTTCAATAATATCAGTCTAATATAA
>JALAGS010000097.1 GCA_022712315.1 Sphingobacterium sp.
TGCAAAAAGCCTTTCATTTCTGAAAGGCTTTTTCTGCGGAGAGTGAGGGATTCGAACCCCCGAACCTGTGACAGTTAACGGTTTTCAAGACCGCCGCATTCGACCACTCTGCCAACTCTCCGCGACAAAAGTAGAAATTCTGAATAGATTTACAAAACTTATTTCCTTAAGCTAACCTTAGCATTTGAAAATGAGCTAGATTATTTTTAGAACAGCCTATGCTTGGATAATCTCATGGCAGTGTTTTCTGATGTTAGCGGCTATCTTGTCTATAGGTAAATCATCTTGATCGATACCAAAAGGCTCTTCAATAGATTCGCCAATTAACTCAAGGGAGGCTAAAACATATAATATGAAAGGTACAGCAATCACAACAAAATATCCTATAGAAAAAACATATCCTACGGGAAGGGTCATGGTGTAAAAGATAATGAACTTTTTGATAAATGCACTATAAGCTAAGGGGATAGGTGTGTTTTTAATACGTTCACATGCTCCGCAGAGGTGTGTCATGGCAATAATTTCTTCATTGAGTATAATAAGTTGGTCGCCGCTGATATTGCCCTCTTTATATAGTTCATTAATTTTTTGAAAGATCATGGTAGATACCTGGTTTGGTCCGTGTCTTTTATTATCCAGTGCTTTTAGCTCGGGATGTTCATTTTCGTCGAGCATAAACTTGGTGTAATCCGATCTTAAAAAGTCGTATAAGGTTTCAGCGAATAGCGGGATTGCTTTTCTGAAAAAACTGCGGTTCACTTTATCATCTCCCTCCAGCATTGCATCTAGTTTGTACGATAAAGATCTACTGACGTTGGTTAACGTCCCCCATTGTTTCCGAGCTTCCCACCAACGATCATAGGCTGTGTTAGTTCTGAACACCAGAAGTAGTGAGATCACAAAGCCAAGTAGGTTGTGAACAATGGTAATGTTTTTGACCCAGCTTTTTTCGTTTAATTTGAGGTACTCCAATTCGAGAAAGGCAATCGCCCACGAGTAGATGGCTATTAAAATAAGAAAGGGCAGTAACTTTTTGAAGGTATCTGATTTGTGCAACTTGAAAGTTGCCGAAAGCCAGTCTTTGGGGTTGTACACGATCATATACAAAAATATAAATTGTTGTGAAAATTTTGCGAGTTAATTGCTATTGCCGTAACTTCATCGTGCTATGGCGCAACAGCGATCAAAAAGAAAAAAAACAAATACAAAAGGAGGTCCAGTTCGGGAGACCAAGTGGATCTGGATGATAGCGGGGATGCTGGTGTTTTTCCTGGGCCTTGTTGTATGGCACTATCGGGCCGGTATTATCTATTATTTTCGGGTAGCTACTTCCAAAGATAAGACACTGACTAAGGAAGCAAAATACGATATTCGAAATATTGAGATTATGAGCAAGCACGATGATAAAGTGTTTGGTATTGATGTGTCTACCTATCAGGAAGAAATAGATTGGCAAAAGGTAAATACGATAAATGATCATTTTCCTATAGATTTCGTATTTATAAGGGCAACAATGGGCGAGAAGGGAATTGATGATAAGTTTAGCCGAAATTGGAATAAAACTGAAAATAAAGCGGTTTTGAGAGGTGCTTATCATTATTTTAGACCCAATGAAAATTCGGTAAAGCAGGCGAAGAATTTTATTCGTAAGGTCAAACTGCAATCTGGCGATCTTCCTCCGGTCTTGGATATTGAAGAACATCCCAAACAACAGTCTATGGATAGTTTGAAAGTTGGGTTGAAACGTTGGCTTGAGGAGGTGGAAGCACATTATAAAGTAAAGCCCATCCTTTATTCTGGAGATAAGTTTTACAGTGATTTTCTGGAAAAGGAGTTTGCAAACTATACCTTGTGGATTGCAAATTATAACTTTTGGATCGAGAACCCCAAAGAACATTGGGCTTTCTGGCAATTTTCGGAAAAAGGTACTGTACGAGGGATTCAGGGGAATGTGGACCTAAATATTTACAATGGTAAAATTGAGGAATTGGAGAAGTTGCTTATTCCTTTTAAATAGTAAAATAGTATGCGTCGAGTTTTTATTACGCTCCTTGGAGCCTGTTTTGTGTTATTCAACAGTCAAACGCGATTACATGCAGAATCGAAAAATTTTCATGTAGAAACCTTGCAAATCGCTTCGGATTTACCACAGTTGACATTGAAGAAGTTTAAAAAGCTGCGTAAGCGTGCTGATGTTCAAGTTCTCGATACCCGATCAGGCGATATTTTTTTACAGGGATTTGTCCCAAATTCCATTAATATTGGTTTTAAAGGTCCCTTCGATCGTTTTATAACACAGATTTTCCCCAACAAAGACCAAAAGTTTTTGTTGATTACCGATTTGGAAGATAAGCAGGCCGTCACTGATCATTTATTAAAGTTAGGGTATACCCATATTGTCGGGGTTCTGGAAGGCGGTATTGCAACCTGGAAAAATAGCGAAATTGTAGATTCGCTCAGGAATATTAATGCAAGTGAATTCAAGAAAAGATCAGATCAAGGTCATATTGTGGATGTAAGGACGGATAAAGAATTTGCTAATGGACATATTGACAATGCAATGAATATTCCATTAACAGATTTCGCTAATTTTGGTTCTACACTTAAGAAAGATGATGCGCAGCTATATGTTCACTGTCAGTCAGGGTACAGAAGTGCCTTAGCCGTTTCTATTTTGAGTGCTAAAGGATTTAAATATATATGCAATATCCAAGGCGGGTATAAGGCATTGCAAGAAGAAGTAAAGGAGAATCAATAATGGCTACTTTTGACCAGATTATTCAATCAAATTCGCTGGTTTTGGTGGATTTTTTTGCGACGTGGTGCGGTCCCTGCCAGACTATGGCGCCGATTTTACAGGATGTAAAGGAATTTTATCAGGAGGATTTGTCCATCATTAAAATAGATGTGGATAAGAATCCTAAAATTGCTTCAATTTATAAGGTAAGTGGCGTGCCTACTTTTGTGTTGTTCAAAAATGGGCAACAAATATGGCGACAAAGCGGAATGATTCCTAAGATGGAATTACATAAATTGATCGATCAGGCAAAGTAAAAAAATAAGGCGTTCAATCGAATTGAACGCCTTATTTTTTTAATGATTCTCTGGTGTTTTAATAGGTAGTGTTATATGCACTAAAATATTAAAATTCATCGTCATCATCGAAGTCATCTAATCCTCCAATCGAGTCGATTTCAGGTAAATCGAAATCATCATCGAAATCGTCATCATCGTCATCAGGACCGTTGAAAGATGCGAATTTTACTTCTTCAA
>JALAGS010000098.1 GCA_022712315.1 Sphingobacterium sp.
AAGGAATACAATATAGCTATTTTTTTAATACTAGCTACTTTTTCTGATTATTCTTACATTTGCATTATGAATTTTTCTTCTAAACTTCTTGAGAACGCTGTTGCTGAATTTGGCAAGTTACCTGGCGTGGGACAAAAGACGGCGTTGAGATTGGTATTGCACCTGTTGAAGCAGGCGGATTCGGACGTAGCCCGTTTTACAGCTTCGATCGATCGGTTAAAGGAGGATATTCAATATTGCCAGGAATGTTTTAATATTTCGGATCACAGTATCTGTGAGATATGCGCCTCATTTAAGCGGGATAAAAGCTTAATCTGTGTTGTTGAAGATACCCGCGATGTGATGGCGATTGAAAATACAAATTCTTATCAAGGGGTATACCATGTATTAGGTGGTTTGATTTCACCGATGGATGGAATTGGTCCTGCGGATCTTAAAATAGAAGGATTGCTCAATCGGATCCAGCGGGGAGAAGTCGAAGAGGTTATTCTGGCACTTTCTGCAACAATGGAAGGGGATACCACCATTTTTTATTTGTATCGGAAACTACGTGAGTTTGACGTTAAAATAACAACAATTGCCCGTGGGATAGCATTTGGTGGAGAATTGGAATATGTGGATGAACTTACCTTAGGACGATCCATTGCAACAAGGGTACCTTATGAGCGCCATGTTGGTTAATTGTATTTCAGGTAGATTTGTTTGACTCCTTCATGAACCGTTCTTCCTTTGTTGATTTGCTGTTTTCGCCATAGGAGGTCATTGATTATGCGATTTGACCGCTTGTTTTTTAAGATGTTGATATAGGCTATTTTGCCTATCATTGTTTTCTTTAAACCCAGCAATGAACAGGAGTAACTTCCCAATAGATAATGATTGTAATAGAGGTGGATTTCGCGCATCAGCTTTCGTTTCCATTTCGTGGTTGGATAGGCCGCTTTAACAGGTTCTTCCATAAGTGCCTGTGCCAAAGCTAAGCTGTCCTGATCACCTTCTTTTTGTGTCATTGTCCAATAATATAAAGCTTTGATGGCCTGCTCCTCCGAATCCGGCAGTAATTGCAAGGGGATGCCTAATAGTGTTCCAATATATTTCCATAAGTGAAAGAGACCTTCAATCTCATTTTCTAATACCTTGAATTTCATTAGCTTAAGACCAGTTAGATAAACTAGAGAAAAACCTAAGTTTGTTGCTAGCATATCCCATGTGTTTAAGGGTATACCCCATTTTTCTACTTGCCAATAACCGTGCTTTATAATGTTCAATCGTGCGTAAGAGTGGATACATCGGGTCATTAAAATAGCTTCAATTCCGATATTCCCTTTCTTTAATGCATTATTACCCGTGATGTCAACCCAAAAGGTTACCGTTTCCGTAAGACGTTTAACAGCTCCCTTTTTAAGTGCTCCTGTAAAAATTAAGGGTTTATTGATGGCACTGGATTCATAACCTCCCATAAGGACATAGTCGCGCAAGACAATGAGTCCAGATAAGCCCGATCGTTGAGTAAGTCCAATTCCTTCTTCAATTTTAGTCCAGTCTAACCAGGATGGAGCTAGATCAAGGCTGTTTATAAAGTTAGTCAGCAAAGGCTCGTACGCAGCTTCAATACTTTTGCCTTTAAGAGCATCTTTGAGCAGCTGCTGCCCCTTGGAAAAACCAATTTTTAGATGAAGCTGCTCCACAAGCATGTCACAGCAGCTATCGTGCTGATAGAGTAAAGGGATAAATTGATCGGCATCGGAAAGCAGTGGTTTCTCCTGCAATTTATGGAGCAATTCGACACCAGGCCCCTTTGTCCAATAGAAAGAAAATGAACTTGTATTAACTTGGTATCTTTCGGGTATTTGCATGCCTTTTATTGAATTGACCAAACTGTATAAGATCCAGTGAGTGTGATCGTATCATTTGATTTATTAAACTTAAAGTCTATATAATCCATTTGACAAGATAAGATATCACTACAACAAAATTGACGGTCAATTTTAAAATGCAGCCTAAAAGAACCTCCAGTACCATCTGTATCAAATGAAAGTGCACTCATGCTTAAGTCACTTAACTGCGGACCGCCATCTTTATCCTCTAATTGCCCCACAACATAGTCATTGATTACTTTCCGATG
The DNA here is from genome assembly GCA_022712315.1 of Sphingobacterium sp. Lineage (GTDB taxonomy): Bacteria > Bacteroidota > Bacteroidia > Sphingobacteriales > Sphingobacteriaceae > Sphingobacterium. The sequence goes on from JALAGS010000098.1 coordinate 2,123, forward strand.
TTTTTCAATGAGGGGCAGGAGCTCCTGATCGGTGAATGGTATGATCAAATCGCCTTTTTTTATTTGGATTCGGATGTTTATTTCTGTCATCTTATTATTGTCTACGAATAAAGATCTCTCCAGTTTGGGATATATAAACTGAAAATTGCTTCTGTTTCCTTACGGGTCTTATTTGCAAATTTACAGAATGCCTTTAGAATAATCAGATTGAGGTGTTCTTTTTCAAAATCAATTAGTCGATTTGAAAAATGAAATCCACCTTCAACGATTCTAAAATCGCTCTTGGGTAATTTATGTATATTTACTGTAGTCACGTCATAAATATCCAATTGTTCCTCCCAGTAAGCAACTCGTTTTATTATTTCATTATACAGCAATTCCTGACTCCACTTACGTAGTAATTTAAGAATGTTGGTATTCTTTTTTTGATGTACACATATACTCGTTGCTGTCAATTCAACAGCTGCTAGTGTTGCCGAAGGATAGATTTTGACCAAATAAGGTTTTCCAAATAGGTAGTAGGGATCTTCCAGATAGGAATAGGATGAACCTTCCGATTTACTTTCTGGAGGATTTAATTTGATGTACGCTTTAAGGAAAGTAACATCGCAATGTGCTGGAGCATATACACGATAGGGTGATGAACTACCTAGAATTCGGATATAATCCTTATTCCAGGGGACTATTTCATAAAATATATCACCGATTTCGATTTGCATTTTCCAACGTTCAATTATAGACCTGTTCTAATGTGTCAAAATAACGATATTTTTTGCGTTAAAGAAATGCGATTTGAAAAAAGGATGAGATAGCATGCGGTCAATTCTAACAGCTAAACGTATGAAGAACTAAAAACATACCTGTCAACGACATGCGAAAAGACCTTTTATAAGCACCTACAGGAACGTGGTATTTTAAAGCCTTCTAAGCACCTATTTTCTTTTGGACAGCAAATACCCGTCTTATATATTCGAGCACTACAGAAAACCTGCAAACCCTCTGATTTCAAACGGTATCGATCCGCTCCAATTACCAAATCGGTATGTTGCATCTTCGTAGGTATCTCCAGCGCATCACAAAGCTTACACCCGAGATCCACCAGAAAGCTACCAAAAGCCTGTACCTGTTTAGTAGCTCTTTAGTACCTTTCCAGTACCTTTTTGGTACACTCTCAGTACACTCCCAGTAGCTTAACAGTGAATCAATGGTACCTTCTGCTGCAAGGAATAGACTAATTAACCCGCTACCAACTTCTCACCAAATTCGCCCTTTCCGTGGGGGTTCTTCGAATTGGCGCCGGTTTTTCGTTGAGCCACACCAATGCTGCCCCGAAGAAAATGGGGATCAGCTACATAAAAGTTAGAAGAAGGACATCGCTACACTTTTGGCTCTTCGGTTAGGCTTCGACTCCGTTTCGGGATTTCTTCGGGACATGGTCGAGACATGTTTAACACCCTCTCGGCACGGCTTCGGCTGCGCTTCGACTTCTATCCGAAGCACAGTCGAACAACAGTCGAAGCGATCCCGAAGAAGAGGCGACCTTGATACGACGCAGTCCCGAATAAATATCGAACAGCTCCCGAAGGCCAGCCGAAGAAAGCTCCAACTTCTTTTTGCCTTTTTATATTCCTAAATAATATTGCAAAACGGGTTTTTTCTTATATTTATGTTATCTTCGGATTACTGCTTATGTATCATATCAACGACCATTTTCCAATATTAGATCTTCAAAAATTCCAGGACCGGATTATCCCTGACTGTGATCTGCTTTTCCATGAACTCACTGGCCCACGGGAGATTAATGAACCACATAAACACGATTTTTTTATACTTTTATTGTTTCAGAAGTCTGTAGGTACGCATACCATAGACTTTGATCGTTTTGTACTTGGCACAAATCAGCTACATCTAGTTCTTCCTGGGCAAGTACATCAATGGCAGATGGCCGACCCTACCTACGCATTGCAGCTGATGATCAGTAGGCGCTGGTTTGAAAGCCTTTTGCCGGCATTGCGATTTCCCATTTCTTACTATTTGAAGCATTTAGTCATCAATCTTTCGGAAACAAGCTTTCAATCGTTATTAGCTGAATTCAAGGCAATTTCCGAAAATCTGAAGGAGAAGGAGATTTTATGGGAATTGGTATATGCACGGCTTAAAGTTATCATACTTCTAATCAGTAAGATTGTTCAGGATAATTTTGATGATTATGAACAATATCAGGATAATCCGATTATGGCAAAATTTGTCCAGCTTATCGATGAATGGTATAAAAGCGAAAAATCAGTCGCATTTTATGCCGAAAAACTAAATATTTCGGCGAATTATCTGAATGTGTTAAGCAATCGGGTTTTACAGAAGTCAGCTTCATTTTTGATTCAGGAACGTGTTTTATTGGAAGCAAAGCGCTTGCTGAAAATTTCGGATAAAACGATCAAAGCTATTGTCTTTGATCTGGGGTTTTACGATAATGCAAGCTTCAGTAAGTTTTTTAAAAGCCATACGAACATGACGCCAAGTCAATTTAAAGCACAGCCATAATATCTACACAAGCTGTAATAATTCGTACAAAGATCATTGTCTCAAATCAGTTAGCTTTGATGAAAATGATATAGGCATGAATGAAATCAATCAAAATCAGGATACTTATTTGCTGAAGAATGTATTACTAGAAACAGGCTTTCTTTATGAGAAGGAAGAAGTTGTTGCGACGAAAACGGCATTATTTGATATTCAAATTGAGTCAAATAAAATAAAAAGTATTGATTCAGCGCAATCGACGACGAACGGAAAAGCCTTTGATGTGAAGGGTAAATTGGCATTACCACCATTTCGCGACATGCATATTCATTTGGATAAAACCTTATATGGTCTGCCCTGGAAGGCGGTATTTCCAAAAAACAGGACTGTAAAAGATATGATTGCCAAAGAACAGATGATCATCCCAGAATTGCTGAAAACCTCCGTCGAACGGGCCGAAAAGTTAATTGGACTATTGCAGGGCTATGGAACAAATTTTGCCCGCACCCATTTTAATGTAGATCCAACATCGGGGACGAAGTCATTGGAGCATTTGTTACAGGCGCTGGAACATCTAAAATATTCATTTGCTGCAGAGTTAGTCGCATTCCCCCAACATGGCCTATTCTATACAGAGTCTGCGAAGTTAATGGAAGAAGTTGCGAAATGGGGAAAGGTGGATTTCATTGGCGGTTTGGACCCCTTTAGTATTGACGGCAGCATTGAGAAACCGATGGATCTGACTGTACAGCTTGCATTGGACAATAAAAAAGGAATCGACATCCATTTGCATGAAGGCGGGGAATCAGGTGTGAAGACTATTCATTATCTGATCGATAAAGCACTGGAAAATCCAGCACTGCAAGGACGCACCTTTATCAGTCACGCCTTCGCTTTGGGGTATATGCCGAAGAAAGATCTCGAATATACTGCAGAACGGCTTGCTGCGGCGAAAGTCGGAATATGTAGTTCTGTTCCTTTTCGCAATATGTTGATGCCATTTCCGGAATTGAAAAAGGCAGGAGTGGAAGTTTTTGTTGGAAACGACAATGTCCAGGACCATTGGGGAACCTTTGGCAGTGGAAATATGCTGCAAAAGTCCAATCTCGCAGCACAGCTTTATGGTTATGAAACGGAGCTGGACCTTTCTCGCTGCCTTCGTTATGCAACCAATGGAAAAATTCCTTTAGATGACCAGGGCAATCTTGAATGGCCAAAAGTCGGGGATGACGCGAGTCTTTTGTTGGTCGATGCTAGTTGTTCGGCAGAAGCAGTTTCTCGTATCTCGACCATCGACGGGCTTATTCATCAGGGAAATGTCGTCAAGTGGGACAATAGTTATGAAGCTTAACTGAAAGCAGCGAATAATCAGGACATTCAAAATGCCAATTTCTCACATAGAAAGTTGGCATTTTTCATATTTTTGGGATAGCAGTTAGTGTAGGAAAGTCGTCTTGCAGTAATCTATTTTATAAGAACCTTGCTCATTGACCAATTGCACCTCATTTTTGGTACGGATGTTATCGCCATAGTCAATAAATACGATAAATTTGCTTTCAGTTATTTTGTCGATTTTAACATCCTTGATATCCAATGCATCATCATTACCTCTTCCAAATAACCAGGTTTCCTCCGTATATAAGGGATAGATTTTTTTCCATTTGGCTTTGTAAGCTGCCTCAGCTTTGGGTAGTTCTTCATCCGTGAGGTTAGATGGCCCGTAAATTTCATTGGCATCTTTTAAAAAGTCCCAGAAGCGCTTGGTACATAATGCTTCTTCTTTGTCTAGGTAGTAACAATATTTTCCAGATGCGGAACTTGTACATTGGAAAATCCCTTTCAACCAAGTTTCAGCTTGCTGATTCTGATCGACTGTCGGGTTCTGCTCCGCTGTCCCTGTGCTGTCTTTGAATGGAATCTGCTTTGCAGGATGTTCTATAGCAGTGCTTTTATGGTCTCGCGCTGAATTTGTACAGCTTGCTAGCATGCAAAACAGCACTATTGTTGCATATAAACTCTTCATGTTTTGATATCATCTTAATCTAGGGATAAAATTAGGATATAAATCGCATAACATGATCACGGATTACCGCTATATTCGAAAGAATATTCGCTGAAAAATCTAATTTCCCATTTTTCCTGAAATAAAGCAGAGCTCCATGCGCCCATCCTGTGACGAATAGACGCAATGCATCTGCGTAGTTAAGGATATTTAATCTTTTTTTGATACTGATTATTTACTTTTATTTTCTGTATATCAGAGTTTTGTATTTATTTTTAGATTTCTCTTATTTCTTTTTATTGTTACGCAAATTCCCTGCGCATTAACCCAACGATATTTGTAATGTCAACAATGACAAACGTTCTTTGGAAATTATAGCGAAAAGCTTAAAGATATATACTTTATGATAAAGTATAAAGAAGCCTCTCTTCTTCAAATGGCATCCTGGTCACCTGTTTCAATATAGCAGGTTAGTATTGTCCTCTATGAGATTCAATATACTGATAAAACGAGAAGATGAGAGGAAAATGCTAGTGTTAGAGGTTCGAGTCCTCTCCTGTGTAAAGGTAGCTCAAGGGTAGAGCATAGCAGCTAGTTGTGGGTCGCAGGTTCAAATCCTGCCTCTGAGTAATCAGGGTAGTTCAGTCTGGTTAGAACAACAGCTCAATCGTGTGGGTTCGAATCCCACTTCCATTTTCGGATGGAATAGCATAATGGTATTGCACCGAACTGTCCATTCGGACATTCAAAGTTAAGACCTTCTTTAAAAAGGCCATTGGTAGAAGCTTGCTATCTTTTATCCTGCTTATGCGCGGTTTTCATGCAACTGAGCAATTGATTGATGGCCTGAGATTCCTAAGCTATGGTATTTGCATTTAGAATAAAAAGTCATGACCAATAAAATGGGGTATTTGCTCACTGACTTTTGATTTTAAAACGGGCACCCGGACTTTTGAATCCCGCTTGAGGTCAAGGGATAAAAAATAGCAGGTTTTAGAATAGAAATAATGAAAATTTAAAAAAATATACGAATGAAAAAAGTACAAATAACTACAGAAGAAATCGGATTGGTTGTTAAAAACAATACGGTGATCCGTGTTTTAAAATCCGGCAACTACTGGTTGGGATTTGGTGAAAAACTGGAGAAGTATACGACTACCCATCCATTTCCTCCCAGTCGCAATATCGATGTGCTTTTGCAGTTGACAGATTTTCGAGAATTGGTCGATATCGTTGAAGTGGGTGATGCTGAGATCTGTCTTGTTTTTTTAAACAATAATTTTGAAAAAACATTAGCCTCCGGTAGACATGTTTTTTGGAAGGAATTGCGCGAACGCAGATTTCAATTGGAAGACATTACGGAGATTGGGATCCCTGCTTCTGTTAACCGTCAGTTATTGGAGAAACAGGCTTTGACTTACTATGTGCGACAATACAAGGTAGAAGCAAATGAGAAAGCTTTGCTTTTTGTGGACGGTGTTTTTGTTGAGATTTTGAACCCCGGTACATATTGCTGGTGGAAGAATTCGAAAACGATCGCTATTTCGAAAGCCGATATGCGGGTTTTGACATTAGATGTTGTGGGTCAGGAAATTCTGTCTAAGGACAAGGCACAGATCCGGATCAATTTTACGTTGCAATATCAGATTGTGGATATCGTTAAAGCGCTATTGGACAATAAAGAATATGAGAAGCAATTGTATTCTCTGATGCAGCTTATTTTACGTTCGTATATCGGTCAAATGACTTTAGACGAACTGATGGAAAAGAAAACAGAAGTGCAAGCCTATGTTTTAGAAAACACGGCACAGCAAGTTGCCCGTTTGGGTTTAACGTTGTTAACCTGTGGTGTGAAAGATATTATTTTACCTGGTGACGTACGAGATATCATGAATCAGGTATTAATTGCTGAGAAGCGGGCCCAGGCCAATATTATTATGCGCCGTGAAGAGACGGCGTCAACAAGAAGTTTGTTAAATACGGCAAAGTTAATGGAAGAAAACAATATGCTGTTTAAACTAAAGGAGATGGAATATGTTGAAAAAATTGCTGAGAAAATAAATTCAATTTCGGTCTCTGGAAATGGGCAGATTGTTGATCAATTAAGGCAACTTTTTGTGAAATAATGTATTAATAAGTCGAAAGAGGTGCAGGTAGCAACATAAAGAGTCGTTGTTACCTGCTTTGGAAGAGTTGAAAGGCTATTCCACTAAATTAGAAAATCAAAAATGGAAAATAAGCGAATAAATGGCAATGATTTAATTGCATTAGGATATAAAGAAAACCATACATTGGGTGTGGCATTGAAAATTAATAGTAAGAGACACGGGTTTACACGTGCTGATATGCTTGCGAGATTCAAATCTGTCCTGGAAGATCCAACTAAATATATCGAAGACGCCGTTTTCGGGATTTTAGCGCATGCTATATTAGGCCAAGAAGCTGTTGACAAGTCATTAATTGCTCTTAATGAAACACCAGCGGATTACGTGACCTATGGTGCATCGGAAATCGAGACAGGTGCGAAAGTACAGATGAACATCGCTATGAAATTGCCCGTTGCAGTTGCTGGAGCACTGATGCCAGATGCGCATCAAGGTTACGGATTGCCGATCGGTGGTGTACTTGCCACCAATAACGCAGTGATTCCCTATGGTGTTGGTGTTGATATTGGCTGCCGGATGGCTTTGTCCATTTTTGACTTACCCGCGTCATTTCTCGAGAGCAATCTGTCGACATTGAAAGATATTATTATGCGAAACACTAAATTTGGAGCAGGCAATGGATATTTGCGACATGAACGGGTTGATCATGAAGTGATGGATAGCAAATTGTTTGCTGAGCATAATCTGCTTTCTTCGTTGAAGGATAAAGCTTGGACGCAATTGGGATCTTCCGGAGGTGGAAATCATTTTGTGGAGTTTGGTATCGTCGAATTTGAAGAGAAGGATGAGGCATTAAATATTGAAAGCGGTAGCTATTTAGGATTGCTGACCCATTCTGGATCCAGAGGGTTTGGAGCTACCATTGCGGCGCATTATACGAAATTGGCCAAATCCTTGTGTAAGTTACCTTACCAAGCTGAAAACCTTGCATATCTGGATTTAAACACACATGAAGGGCAAGAGTACTGGTTAGCCATGAGTCTTGCAGGTGATTATGCGTCAGCCTGCCATGAAGTAATTCATGATAAAATAGAGGCGGCATTGGGAGCGACACTGCTGGCGAAGGTGGAGAACCATCATAATTTTGCATGGAAGGAAACTTGGAACGGACAAGATGTAATTGTACACCGAAAGGGGGCTACTCCGGCAGCAGAAGGAGTTATGGGGATTATTCCGGGCTCTATGGCTACCCCTGGATTTTTGGTTAGAGGAAAGGGGGCATTGAATTCCATCCAGTCGGCATCGCATGGAGCAGGGCGTTTGATGAGTCGTACGCAAGCTGTTAAAACGTTATCTTCTAATGATCTGAACAACATGCTTAAAGATCAAGGTGTTATGTTGATTGGAGCTGGGATGGATGAAGCGCCGATGGCGTATAAAGATATCCATACAGTCATGGCATCACAAAAAGATCTTGTTGATATTGTGGCTAAGTTTTCACCAAAAATTGTTCGTATGGCTGACGATGGTAGCCGAGAAGACTAATGAAGCATAAAAGCGGCCCTCAAAGATAGGGGGCCGCTTTTATGCTCTCGGATCAGGCCAGCCTGATTTTAAACGAATCATTTAGCTATTGCTGCTTCCTTGTACGTGTATACGTTATATGGGTATAGTTTTTTAGCCAGGGCTTTAGCAATAAAACTGCTAATGAGTAATGGTGCCAACAATAGATATCCTGACGGTACGAGACTTGCAATAATAAAGATGGCTGTAAAAGGGGCGTGAATGGCAGCAGAAAGCATCGCTGCAGCACCAAAAAGAGCAAAATTAATCACGATAAGTTGCGTTCCGAGGTAATGGTTGCAAAGCTGTGCAAATAAGACACCTAACAGTGCGCCTGTTACGATACTGGGGGCAAATACACCGCCATCACCTCCCGCGCCCAATGTAAGAGAAGCTACAAGGGGTTTTAAGAGGACGAGCAGGATAAGAGGAAGAAAGTAGAACAAATTTATCGAATCATGGAAACTGCTTTTTAGAATTTCTCCAAGGCCATGATAGCTATCCCCATAGAGCGCCGGTACAAAAAAGATAAATGTCCCCACGGTTATCGCGCCAAGATTAACACGGATAAAGTTGCTTTTAATACCTGCAAAATAGGATTTTGCATAGATAACGGTTTTAGTGAAGTAAAGCGCCAAAATCCCTCCAATCAATCCTAAAATAGCCACAAAGGGAATTGCCTGCCAACGCCATTCTTCTATTGCAAATGTGAATAAAGGACTGGAATCAACATAATAGACAAAGACCGAAGCCAGGACCATTGACGTTAGACCACTTATGAGCAATGTCTTATTATATCTTCTTGCGATTACTTCAAATGCAAAAAGAAAACCTCCTAATGCACTTCCAAATAAAAGTGTTACTCCTGCTATTACACCGGCACAGATTAACTCAGTCTTATAAGCCCAAGCCGGATGTAATCTTTTATAGGCCTGATTGCCCACTGTAGCTGTGGCAACAACAGTGGAGACTTCTACTCCGGTTGATCCCCCAAAAATAACAGTTAAAAAGCCATTGATATAGTGCGAAGGAATTTTAAAGAAAGGCAGATGGTCTTTTCTCGTTTCCAAGGTAGTATAGATTTCTTTAATTCCTTTATTCTTTCTATTTTGAAAAACATATTTCCGTAAGAAATAAATTGCCGTGATACCAATACTAGGTAAAACAATAAACAATCTAGGATCCCAAGAAGAAACTTTTTCAAATAATTCATCTTGTACATAGGCTGTACTGTGTTTGAGCGTATAAGCTAATACGCAGCAAATGATACTAACAATAGCTGAGCTTGCTATTAATTTTATATAGCTATATCGAACGACCTTTTTTCTGTAAATCGTATTGCCTTCCATAATGTCTTGCTTTGAATCGGCTCAAAGGTACGTGATATTTAGTTTAAAGTAAATGGCAAATGTTTAAGACATACTTTTTGTTACGTTATAGCCCTTACTGTATACCGATGAAAATATCCACCTTGGCATCCTGAGGATTCTGTGCTTTTTCTCCATATACCTCAAAGTCTGCCGTGTAAGTTCTAGGTAAATCTGAATTCCAGATCTTTTCCCAAACTTCATAAACGATACCCTCCGCTAAATTACCTTCAGCAGTAAAGTGCTGGTACTGATTTTGTGCGATATGTATACCGTCCATGTCTTCAGGCATCTCTTCAAGACCTGAAACTTTACAGCCTAAAAACGTGGTATATGGTAATGTATGGTCCTTTTCATATTCAGTATAGATACAATAGAGCTCGTCGGATACTTTATTTGGGATTCGACTTAAGATATCTTCCTTAAAAAACCGATTCCACAATTCGGGGATGTCTTTTGCTGCTTGTCCGTTTTGGTTGCTTGTACGGATAGCGAGACCAATAATACTAAAAGAAGGGATTATTTTATTTTTCATGTCTTTGAGTTTTATATCAAAGTTAATGGCAACAAATGACAACAGCATGTCATGAATAATGGCTTAATGGTGTTTTTTCCAAATTTTATCAACTTGAGATGATATTCAGATAACGCTGCCGAACCATACCATGTATAAAAGGAACCTTGCTATCCATATTTATCGTGATCTTAATTTTCTGCGGCTGCTTCAGTTGCAATTTTCTGTGCAAAAAAGGAACGGATTTTTCCGGATTTGCCTTCCACCACGATGTGAAGCTTGTTATCGGATAACGGGGTATAACGTATATAATTGGGGAAATCGTGCGCCTCATTGACAAAAGAATAAGTACTGTCCTGATAAGTCAGTTCGAAATTGACTTCCTTCCCATTGTTCTGTCCGATAACTAACGCCGTGTAGATGATTTTATCATTTATCTTGCTTAATTTTAAATACTCACTGACTATTTTTTGTCCATTTTTCAGTTCGTAGGAAATACCTTTGAGTTCAGTTGCGTTAATGCGATCCCAATGTTCGTAACGCTCTTTGTTGTCAACCTTCCAGGTTCCTTCTAGAATGTGAGGAAAAGATACTTGTGAAAATAACGGTTGAGTAAGTCCCGAACAAAAGAGTAGGGTAGCTATTACAATTGCTTTCATATCGTGTTTATAATTTAGGAGTTATGCTCATTATTTAAATAAAAAGTATTGAACGAAATCCACGCGCGGCATAGTAGGAGACAGCCCCATTATGGTAGGTGAAAACCTGATTGTAGCGCCGGTCACAAAATAAAGCTCCACCAAGTTTACGTACAGATTCGGGGGTCTGAATCCAGCTGGAGGTCTTTAAATCGAATTCACCCAGCGTTTGTAGCTGGCGATACTGTTCTTCGGAAAGGAGCGTAGTTCCCATTTGTTTTGCCTCTTCATCCGCGCTACCAGCGGGCTTATTTTCTTTCCTGTCATCTAAGGCCTTTTGGTCATAGCACAAGCTTCTTCTTCCTTTTGGGCTTTCTTCGGCACAGTCTACATAAGCGTATTGCGATGCGTTGGGATCAATTATAACCAGATCCGGTTCACCGGAGCTTTTTTCCATTTGAAATAAGCTCCATAATTTTTTGGGATTCTCAAGTAATTTAGTTTCAACCTCTTCCCATTTTATCTTTGGATGTCTTTTGGGGTACCTTTCAAATCGTTCTCTTAAAATCTGAAGTAACTTCGACTGTTCTTGTTCTGTAAGTGAATTTTTCATACCAGTTATCCTTGTTATGCTAAAATTACATATTTAATTCAAATGTCATGTAGCCTGATATTGCAAAGAGATTAAATTCTTTATTTCCGAATTGAATTAAATTTATATTTTTACGTTCAATTTTTTAAATAAATATGGCTTCAGGAATATTTGCAATTCTAGATGATATTGCAGCGTTGATGGATGATGTAGCGGTTGCTAGCAAAATCGCGACAAAAAAAACGGCGGGAATTTTAGGTGATGATTTAGCTGTTAATGCAGAGAAAGCAACTGGATTTTTGGCGTCGCGTGAGCTCCCAGTTTTGTGGGCAATTACAAAAGGATCATTGCTCAATAAGTTAATTATCGTTCCGATAGCATTGTTATTAAATGTTTTTTTTCCGATCGCTATCAAATACATTTTAATTTTGGGTGGTTTTTATCTTGCTTTTGAAGGCGTTGAGAAGATTATAGAATATTTGTTCCACCGAAAGCATGCTACTGGAGATGCAAACGTAGCCGAAGTATTGGTGGAAAATACAGCTGTAGCTGAAAAAGCGAAGATTAAGTCGGCCATTACAACCGATTTTATTCTTTCGGTAGAAATTGTGATTATCGCTTTAGGGACAGTTTTGGGCAAAAGCCTGTCAATACAAATTATTACCGTATCGGTTGTTGCTTTTTTAGCTACTGTGGGGGTATACGGTATCGTTGCACTTATCGTTCGAATGGATGATGCGGGTTATAAATTGATTAAAACCTCGCATGAAAAAGGGCCTATTGCCAGTCTTGGCAGACTGCTTGTCCGTGCGTTGCCGTTTGTTATTAAATTATTGGCCGTAGTAGGTACATTCGCGTTAATTTTGGTATCGGGCGGTATATTTGCACATTATATTGATTTCTTACATCATGCACTACCGACATTTCCAGGTATGCTTAAAGAATTATTATTTGGCCTGGGCGGAGGTATTATCGTCGTGATTTTGCTTACAATTGGGAAAAAGATTTTTAAGAAGAAAAAATAAGTCATTGGATGATCGTCCAATAATTATTCCGTAGATAAGTAAAAAAGGCTAGCAATTTAATTTTGCTAGCCTTTTTGTTTAAATTGATTCAGCAGCCTCGGCTGCCGCATCAATTTCTACGCGTTCACCTTTTGTATTAATCAAAATTACATCATCTGAATTATCCAGCGATACAGAAGCTACGCCATTACTAAAAGCTGTGGCTCCACTATAGATAAATGGAATAGCAATTTTTCCCTGACCATCTAAATAACCATACTTTCCATCTTTGCTCGCAAGGAAAAGTGCAGGCTCTTCTGTGATTGAAATGAAATCAAAGGCAGGGGCAATGATTTTGTTTGTTTTTATTTCAGCCAGGTTGTACTTGTCGTTTTCGATGCTGACGAAATGGGTCGAATTATTTTCAGATATATAGCTATAGGTTGCTGGAACTACTATTTTGCCCGCCTGGTTTAAAATACCATATTTATCTTTCATCTGAAACACCGCATAACCTCCATTGATAAATGATATCATTTCATAATTTGCTGCAATTAGAATTTTACCTGCTTTGTCCATGACCCCATATTTTTCGTTTAGTCCAAAAACAAATTGTCCAAGTTGATCGTCATAACCCAAATAATCGTATTGAAACGGAATGATGGTTTTACCTGTCAAGTCAATAGCACCATATTTTTCGTTTTTGTATTGTACCACACTGAGGTCTCCGACAAACGGCGCAATGTATAGGTATTGTGCAGGCACGATAGCTTTTTGTTCACTATCTTCCAGGCCTACAAGATTGGTTGCGGCGTCCTCAAATAAATAGAGATTTTCGGCAATTTGATTGCTGGCTGTGGAATCTTCTTCTTCCTCATCAATCGATGCTACCTGCTCATAATCTTCAGGAACGATAAAATCCTTTTCGTCCAATTGGCTATCTGCGACACTTTGGGCGATCATATTCATACCAAGAGGTGTTGTAAGCTGCAGTACCGCTCCTGGGATTTTTTTAAAGAGCTCAAATCCTTCCCAGTAGGTAGCCGGCAATTTTTCGCTATACCAAATGGACAACGTGCTGTTTTCCTCGTTATCTTCAGAAACAGGAATTTCGATCTGAGCTAGTTTACAGGGATAACCAGCAATTATTTTCGTCTGATTTGGGATGAGTTTGATTTCGTGCGGACTGAGTTCATTTTCTTTTACAACGTATTTTGCCAGTCCTGGGTATAAAATAACTGATTGCTCTTCATTTTTTTTAACAAGAAAGACAGATTCTTCACTGTCTCCGGAAGTCGACACAACCTTTATTTTATCCTTGTTAACATAAGCCTCATAGATAGAAACAGGAGCCTCTTGTACGTCATCTGTTTGCTCAGTGGAATATACAATGGCATAGTTGATTTTAAATGCTTTGCTGACTTGTGCAAATGACAATGTACTAGTCGCCAGGATCGCAGCAAATGATAGGGATATTTTTTTCATCTTCTTAAACTTTGAATGGCAAATATCCTGATTCAAAACAAAGAGTTTTATCCCTGAAATCCGTTATTTAACGATAGCATCGGAAATGCTTCCATATGCATCGATCTAATAAGTACAAGAGAACTACATGCTGATAGCTAGCTGATATTTAAGCAATAGCCCTGGGAGCTGTTCCTGACTAAACTTACTCTTTTTCATACGGTTGGTTTCTGGGTCCAGTTGGATATTGATTGAGGACCGAAAATCACAGCCTTCAAGATTGCTTTGTACAAAACGGGCATTCAGGAGATTGGTATTTTTAAAGATCGTCTGCTGCAGGTTAGCCTTTTCAAAATCCACATGCTGCAGCGAGCAATTTTCGAACAGGAATTTTTTCATATTTCTTTCAAAAAAAGAAGAATAATCCAAAATGGAATTGCTGAAATTGACATGAAAGGAAAACGAACTGCACTCATTAAATTGTACGCCCAAGATTTTACAGTGATTAAAAACAACATGATCCAATTGCGTGCCTTTTAAACTGACATTTGATAGGTTGCAGGCTTTGAACTCGCAATTCGTAAAGATGAGATCGACGAGCACAGCATTTTGGAAATCGCATTGCTCGAAAGTGCATTTGTAGAATTCCCGAACCAGCTTCAGTTCATCTGTAAAAGTTTGCTTGGTGATTGTTTGTTCGACAAGTTCTTCCATTCGTTATCGTGTTACTGGCATTTATTTAAGCGAAAATACACAATTCTCTGGAATGATTTGATTTTATATTGAGGTCTACACTTGCGTTGTCGACCGGCTTAAAATACCTGATTTCAGGGATAAAAAGGGTGAAATTTTACAATTATCTTTGACTTAGCCATACAACATAATCCTATATCGTATTAAGGACTCCGCTAAAGCATGTTAGAACTCTGGTAGGTTTTTATATAGGTTGTAAAAGGGCACGCTAAAAAGGTGCCCTTTACTTTTTTATTAATTTAATTTTGCTAGTTCTACTTAGTTGTTCTTCAGGTACTGCCGGAGAACATATTGTAGGATGCCATCATTTTTAAAGTACTCTATTTCTATTGCAGAGTCAAGTCTTGCTTTCACCTGAAATGTAGTTATTTTTCCATTTTCATGAGTAGCGGTGACGGTTAGGAGTTTATGTGGTGTTAAATCCGTTGCGAGACCTGTGATGTTATAGACCTCTGTTCCATCCAGCCCTAATTTCTCTGCATTTTCATCATTGATAAATACAAGTGGAGCAACGCCCATACCGACGAGATTGCTACGGTGTATGCGTTCGAAGCTTTCTGCAATTACTGCACGCACACCAAGCAAGAACGTCCCTTTTGCTGCCCAATCTCTTGAAGACCCCGAACCATATTCTTTTCCGGCCAATACGATGAGGGGGGTATGGTCTTTTCGGTATGCCATTGCGGTTTCATAGACCGTTTTCACCTCATTAGTTGGGAAGTAACGGCTAAATCCCCCCTCACGATCGGTAATTTTGTTTTTAATACGCACATTTGCAAATGTCCCACGCATCATGACTTCATGATTTCCACGTCTGGAACCATAGGAATTAAAATCCTCTTTATTGACCTCATGTGACTGGAGGTATTGTCCGGCCGCTGTATCTTCTTTGAATGAACCGGCTGGAGAGATATGGTCAGTTGTTACCGAATCACCTAGGTAGAGTAGCACCCGTGCGTGTTGAATATCCTGAATAGGGTCAGGGACAGCCTGTAGATTTTCAAAAAATGGCGATTCTTTTATGTATGTGGACGTATTGTCCCATTGGTAATTTTGATCAAGGTTTACTTCGAGCTCCTGCCAATCTGTTGATCCATCAAAAATCACATCATAGACTTCCTGAAAATCGGATTGCTTGACACATTCATTAACAGTCCGAACAATATCCTCCCGACTTGGCCAGATATCTTTCAGATAAACGGGTTGGCCGTTGGGATCATAATCAAGCGGTTCTTCAAGGAGGTTGATATCGACCCTTCCTACCAGTGCGTAGGCGACGACAAGCATCGGCGACATCAGGAAATTCATTTTTACCTGGGGATGCACACGTGCCTCAAAGTTTCGATTCCCGGAAAGCACCGAAGCAACAATCAATTCACCTTTTTCTACGGCTTCTGCAATCTGAGGTGGTAGGGGACCCGAGTTGCCAATGCAAGAGGTACAACCGTAGCCGACAGTATGAAAACGGAGTGCATCAAGGTCTGCGCTGAGCCCCGATCTTTCTAGATATTGCGTAACGACTTTCGAACCGGGAGCTAAGGAGGTCTTTACCCAGGATTTCGTACGGAGCCCGCGCTCGATGGCATTTCGAGCCAATAATCCAGCACCGATCATGACGGTAGGATTTGAAGTATTGGTGCAGCTTGTTATCGCGGCGATGGCAATGCTTCCGTCGCTCACAATATATTCCTTGTGATTGTGTTTGATTCGTACAGCATGAATAGACTCCTGGATGACCTCATGCGGTGAATTGTGTTCTACAGGCACTTTACCAAAGGTGAATTCTGTACCAGAGCCTCCATCAGCGAGCCAGGCAGATTCCGAACGTTGTAAAACAGGGACATATTGGCGATGATGTTCACTGTCTAAGAGTTGTGAAAACTTATTGTTCAAATCTTTAACAAGTATTTTATCTTGTGGCCGTTTGGGACCAGAGACTGTAGGCTCTAAGCTGGATAAATCAAATTCAACAAGTGAAGAGTATTGGATTTCCTCTCTGCCCGTACGCCAAAGTAAGTTACTCTTACAATAATCTTCAACAATTTTAATTTGTTCTACACTTCTATTGGTGCTATGCATGTATTCCAGTGTGCGGTCGTCAATCGGAAAATAGGTCACCGTACAGCCAAATTCTGGGGACATATTTGATATTGTCGCACGGTCCGTCACAGACAAAGTATCCAACCCTTCTCCAAATACTTCAACAAATTTGCCAACAACGCCTTTGTCACGGAGTATTTTTGTTATTGAAAGTACCATATCTGTTGCAGTACAAATATCGGGTATTTTACCGGTGAGCTTAAGGCCGATTACTTCTGGGCAAGTGAAGAAAATAGGCTGTCCAAGCATAGCCGCTTCTGCTTCAATACCGCCAACTCCCCAGCCCAATACACCAATACCATTGACCATTGGCGTATGAGAGTCTGTACCAACCAAAGTATCAGGAAAAAGCCAATTGTCACGCTCAATTACTCCTTTAGCCAAATATTCCAGGTTTACCTGATGGCAAATGCCCATTCCTGGAGGGACAACAGTAAAGTTTTTCAACCCCTTCTGCGCCCATTTAAGGAGTTCATAACGTTCACGGTTGCGTTCATATTCCAAAGCGACATTTTTATCGTAAGAATATTCGGTCCCAAAGTAATCTACCTGAACGGAGTGGTCAATCACTAGATCTACAGGGATGGCAGGATTTATTTTCTGTCCATCCTTGCCGTGACGGATAAATTCGGCACGTAAGGATGCCATATCGACAACAGCAGGCACTCCTGTAAAATCTTGCATTAAAATCCGGGCCGGCTTGAAGGGGATATCTTTGTCTACAGGCTGAGGCGACCAGTTGATCAGTGTGTTGACATGCTCATCCGTGATACTGAATCCATCGTGGTTGCGTAAAACATTCTCCAATAATATCCGGATGCTAAAGGGTAAGTGGCTGATGCTGCCTTCAGGAAGGTCCTTAATGGAATTATAATGATAAACTTTCCCGTTAATTTCAATTTCTCGTATTGATTTCTCTTTGCTCATATTCATTTACTTATTTTTCATAGTATATAATATATATATCCCAAAATTTGTTTGTAATATCTTTTACACATACGTCTTTATCATTTGTATTTAAACTCGAATTTAGGTTGACAAGGATGTAAAAAACAGCATAAAATCATGTATTTTGATCCGGTTGAAGCAATCAAATGAAGTTATTGGCGTTATGTAGAAGTTTATAACTAAAAATCGTGCAATATGGGTAAAAGAAGTAACTACTGGATTCTTTTGGTGATGAGTTTATTGTTTTGTATGCCCTATTTGGGCAAAGCGAAGAAAATGATTGTTTCAGATAGCGTGGACGACGCTTGGATCGAAGGATATGATCTTAGTTTTAGGGACAGTAAAAATAACATCGTGAGTCTGAATCAGCTTAAGGGTAAAGTGGTGATCATTAATTTATGGGCAACATGGTGTCCACCTTGCCTGGCAGAAATGCCCTCATTGGATCAATTATATAAAGACTTTAGCGGCAACAATAAAATTGTTATTCTGTCAGTTGATATTGATGGTAATCTGAAGGCTTCGGGCAAATTTTTAGCCAAACGTAAATATAGCTTACCATTGTATCAATTGAATTCCGCATTACCAAATGGATTGAGTACCAAAAGTATACCGACAACAATCATATTGGATAAAGCCGGCAAACTGGTCAATAAGCATGTGGGCGGTATGAATTTCGGGTCGCAGAAATTCCGAAAATCACTGCTGGAATTAAGTAGGGAATAAATTTTACGCATAGTAAGGATAGCAAGATAATGGAAGATAATTTATGTTTCATTTAGCATTTTCGGCATTTTCTTGCTAATTTTGCATGCTAATTGTATAAGGAGAAATTATCTATGCCCGTCAAACTTCCTAATAACCTTCCTGCCATTGAGCTGTTGAAAAAGGAAAATATATTTGTCATGAGCGATTTAAGAGCAAATGAGCAAGATATTAGACCACTACGTGTTTTAGTACTTAACTTAATGCCTCTTAAAATTACGACCGAGACAGATTTTATCCGTTTGCTGTCCAATAACCCTTTGCAGGTGGAAATGGAGTTTTTACGACTTGAAACCCACGTCTCAAAGAATACGCCAGAAGAGCATTTGGAAATGTTTTATAAGAGTCTGACTGAGGTAAAGGAAAATTTCTACGATGGTATGATCATTACAGGTGCTCCGGTTGAAATGGTCGCTTTTGAAGAGGTGACTTATTGGAATGAAATTCAGACGATCTTTGATTGGGCGAGAACGCATGTAACATCCAGCTTGTATATCTGCTGGGCTTCCCAAGCAGCCTTATATCACTTCTACGGCGTAGAGAAGAAACCGTTGGAGGAAAAGCTTTTTGGTGTGTTCAAACATACAGCTTTGGATAAAAGACATCCTTTATTCCGCGGATTTGACGATGAATTCTTTATTCCCCACAGCCGTCATACAACCGTTGAAAAAGATGATCTCTTAGCCAGGGATGGTCTGGAAATTCTTTCAGAATCTCCAGAAGCAGGCCTTGCTATTGCTTCATCTCGTGGCGGACGGGAGTTTTATTTGACCGGACATTCAGAATATGCACCTTTTACGCTAGACGAAGAATATAAAAGAGATTTGGAAAAAGGTCAGCCGATTTCTATGCCTGTAAACTATTATGTGGATGATAATCCTGACAATCGTCCCTTGGTTCGCTGGACAAGCCATGCAAATCTGTTGTTCAATAATTGGCTGAATTATTTTGTGTATCAGGAAACACCTTTTGACCTTAAAGATGTTATTCATCTAGGGGAAATCAAACAAGGATAATTGCTTTTATTCAAACAAAACTGTTCAAAATAGCATTCTATTTATATTGAAGTAAATTGATATGAAAAAGACTGCTTTGTTTTGTTGCGCTGTGTTTACAGTTTTTTTGCTGAAAGGTCAGGTTCCTATTGAAGAAAATCAAAAGCTCGAAGAAGCGAATGGAACTTTATGGTATGCTAATCCGTGGATATGGATTGCTGGAATTGCACTGTTTTTACTGATTTTTATTCTTGTATTGCGCAAATCTACCCGAAATAAGACAAAAACCTAATTATAGCGTATCATTTTAGTTGCAGTTTGAACCTTATTTGTTGCATCAACAATAGAATAAGTTTTCTTAAGTTTGTGTATAAGCACAAACAAACTAAAATCGTATATGAAGAAAAACATACTCCTAGCAGCCCTGCTGGCCTGTGGATCATTGGCAAGTCATGCACAAAACAAGGCAATCAATGTAAGTTACATGGATAAAAGTGTACGCCCCCAAGATGACTTTTATAATTTTGTAAATGGGCAATGGATGAAAACAGTGAAAATCCCTTCGGATAAGGCGCGTTGGGGATCATTCGACGAGCTCCGCGAAAATACAGATATTGCAACGTTAAAGGTCTTACAGGAGTCGCTGTCTGGCCAGTTTCAGAAAGGAACAGACAATCAGAAGATCGGCGATTTGTATAAATCATTCGTAGATATGAAGACGCGTAATAAGCTTGGCTTGGAACCTGTTAAGCCATATCTTCATAAAATCGCTGCGATTAAAAATTTCGACGATTTATATAAGTATCTTGTCGAAGTGGCACCTATTGGAGGAAATCCTTTTTTCAGTGGTTATGTTTATGCCCATCTTAAAAATTCAGATGTCAATACCGTGTATTTAGGAGGAGGAAGTCTCGGATTGGGAAGATCCTATTATCAGGTAAAAGACAAGAAGAATGAGGAGACGTTAAATGATTATTCAAATTATATTTCTGCTCTTTATTCACAATCTGGACAGCGAACTAGGGATTTAAAAGGTCCAAAGATTGTTGCTTTCGAGAAACAATTGGCGGCAAATCTTAAAACGGTAGAGCAGTCACGGGATGCAAATGGCCGCTATAATCCGGTAGCAGTAGCTGACCTAAAAAAGATGGTAAAGAATATCGATATTGCTAAATATCTAAAGGATGTTGGTTTTAAAGCAGATACTGTTATTGTACCGGAAATAAAATACTATGAAAATTTAGACAAAATTTTCAATCCTGAGAATCTGCCCGTGATCAAGGAAATTCTGGCTTTTCATATTTTAAATAATGCAGCTTCCTATACAACGCAGGAATTGAATGATCTATATTTTGATTTTTGGGGTCGTAAGTTAAAAGGGCAGAAGGAACAGCGTGCATTAGATAAGCGCGGGGTGGAATTTGTTAATTCCATAGCCGGTGAATTGTTGGGGAAATTATATGTGAAAGAAAACTTTCCACCAAAGGCAAAAGCTGATGCAGAAGAGCTTGTGAGCTATCTCGTTAAAGCTTTTGGTCAGCATATCAACGGCCTAACTTGGATGTCTGATGACACGAAAGTAAAAGCACTGGAAAAATTGGCAAAGTTTAAAGTTAAAATTGGTTATCCCGATAAATGGAAGGACTATAGCAAACTTGAAGTTGGCACATCACTGTATGAAAATGTATTAGCTTCGAGTAAATGGGCATTTTTTCAAAATTTGGCAAAACAAGATAAACCCGTGGATAAGTCTGAATGGGGAATGACACCACAGACAGTAAACGCATATTATAGCCCCTTATTTAATGAAATTGTCTTTCCCGCGGCTATTCTTCAGCCTCCATTCTATGATTACAAAGCAGATGCTGCAGTTAATTTCGGTGGTATAGGTGCTGTAATTGGTCATGAACTTTCACATGGATTTGATGACCAAGGTGCAAAATATGACGGGAATGGAAACTTAAACAATTGGTGGACCGATAGTGATAAAGCAAAATTTGAAGCAGCGGCCGATGCCCTGGTACGTCAATTTGAGTCCTATGAGCCTGTGCCAGGTGTATTTGTGAATGGGCGTTTTACGCTCGGTGAGAACATAGGCGATTTAGGCGGTTCGTCGGTCGCTTTTGACGCATTACAACTTTATTTAAAAGACAAAGGAAATCCTGGGCTAATAGATGGTTTTACGCAGGATCAACGCTTCTTCCTTTCATGGGCGACTATTTGGCGAACAAAAACTACAGATGAGTTTGTTGTCAATCAAGTGAAAACTGATCCACATTCTCCGGCGCAGTACCGCGCTTTTGCTCCAATCATAAACTTGGATGCTTTCCATAAAGCCTGGGATACGAAGAATGGAGATAAAATGTTTGTTCCAGTAGATAAACGTATTAAAATTTGGTAGTTGCAAGTTAAATTAGATCAAAAAGGGCGTATCTCATAATGAGATACGCCTTTTTTTAATTTATTTTAAGCTATTTCATCCATTTTAAAACCAGGTAGAAACCAACAGCAGTAGCGGATAGGGTTAATGCCGTTGCCCACCATAATGTTGTAAAACCAAAAGAGTCTACAATACTTGTACCTAAAAGCGGTGAGAAAATATTGGCCGCTGAAAAAGCCAGTGAGTTAAAACCCATGTATGCTCCCTGTGTTTTAGGGGTTGAACGATTGACGGAAACAGTTGCCATAAATGGCAGAGTCAACATCTCGCCGAGGCCAAAAATAAAAAATGTGAAGTATAGCCAGCCGAGTCCACCATTGAAATTCAACATAGCATAAGAGGCAGCGCATAAAAATGTACCAAAGACAAGGGTGCTGATGAGGGAAAATCTCTTTTCGGCAATATGTACGACAAACATCTCCAACAGGACGATTACGAAGCCACTCCAGCCAAGTAGAAATCCAATCTGATGATCATCCAAGTGATGTACCTCACGGTAGAAGAGCGGCAAGGTTGTGATGAGCTGAAAGAAACAAAATGAGAAGATACAACAAAAGATATTAAATAATACAAATGGAATATCGGTATATGGATTGCGTCCTTTTTGCGTTGGACTATCGTGAATGTTAATTTCTTTCTTTGATTTTATATCGCTTCTTTTTTGTCGCTTATGGAAAAAGACAAAGAAAATTATCGCAGCACAAAGGACGGCAAATGAGTTCCCGTAAAAGATCCAATTAAATGAAATAGTCGCTAAAAATCCCGCTGCAGCCGGACCAATGGAAAACCCAAGATTTATGGCTAAACGATTCAAGGAAAAAGCCCGGGTAATATTTTCGGGTTTTGCATAACTTGCTACGGATACCGAGTTTGCAGGTCTAAAAGCATCAAAAATTAAGCTTAATGTGAAAATCATGATAGACAAAGACTGTACTTCCTTAAAATGAGGGATCAGTAGAAACAATGGGGCTGCCAGTATAAGACTTCCAAACTGAACCTTGAAACTGCCGATTTTGTCGGTTAACCAGCCACCAATGTAGGAGCCACAGACCGAGCCAAAACCATAACTCATCAAGACAACTCCGATCTGTTTGATGTCAAAATGGAGAACTTGGGTCATATAGAGTCCAAGAAAGGGGATAACCATACTTCCCATTCTATTGATCAGCATGACAATGGCAAGGAGCCAGGCAGCTTGCGAGAGCCCTTTAAAGGAGTCTAGGTATATAGATACAATTCTTTTCATTTAATCGTTATCAGCTTGTATTGGTTGTATGACCGTCTAGATCATATCATTACCTATAGTTTTAGTAAAAAAAATGCCAAATTGATTGTTCAATTTGGCATTTATAAACAGTGTATAATATTATGCCAACTGAGATTCTGCAATTGTGGAGTTGACCTGATACGTACTCGCTACCATTTGTTTCTTTTCGGATCCAGGCTCCATAATGAAGTCAATCCGTCCGAGATTGATCCCCGCAAAACCGACCTGGTTCACAACAGTTTTTGTCCCTTTTAAATTTGTAACCAATGTCGGTTCATTTAAGAAGGTGTGGGTATGCCCACCGATAATCAGATCAATGTCGGAGGTTTTAGCCGCAAGAATAAGATCGGAGACTTTGTCGTTTTCGTATTGATAGCCTAAATGCGATAGACAGATGACCAAATCACATTTGTGTTTTTCCTTTAATATCCGCACCACGTTATTGGACACTTCAATAGGATCCAAATATTTCATTCCCTTAAAATTATTTGGATCAACCAATCCTTCAATATCGACTCCCAATCCAAATACGCCAATTTTGATTCCGCCTTTATTGAATAGGGTATAATCCTGTGTCTTTCCTTCCAATACGGTTCCTTTAAAGTCGTAATTGGCTGTTAAAAATGGAAATTTGGCATGATCTAGATATTTTACAAGACCTGCCAGACCATTATCAAATTCATGGTTCCCAAAGGTTCCCGCATCATAACCTAATTTTGTCATGAGGTCAAGTTCAAGCTTTCCACCAAATAGATTAAAGTAGGGGGTACCTTGAAACATATCGCCTGCATCTAATAACAGGAGATGTTCTTCCTCTTGGCGAATCTTATTGATCAGGGTGCTTCGACGAGCAACACCACCTAATCCCTGGTACTTGCCACCATCCATTGGAAACGGCTCAATACGGCTATGTACGTCGTTGGTATGCAAAATTGTTAATTTTATCTTTTTGCTTTTAGCATCAACTTGAAAAGGTAGGGAGCCTAAAGCAACTGCAGCAGAAAATCCACCAACTTGCTTGATAAATAATCTTCGATTAATTGATTTTAATTCTTCCATCTAATTCTGCATTTACTTTTTTACCTTCCTTCGTTAATTCGCTTACATATTCAATTAATCCCTCACGCATGCGTTGCGGATAATTGGCTCGAGATACCGGTTGTGTCAATAAGGTGAGATTATCACCTCCATTAGCGAGGTAATCGTAGGTCACGAGTTTATACAATTTATTGTCGTCAACAGGTTGATCTTTAATTTTAATATCCTGTACCTTGTTGCCAGTGATCTTCAATGTCATTCCAGCAATAGGCTGACCATGTGTGGTGGCGATATAGTCGGCGAGCTGGCGAATTTGACTGCCTTTAAGTTCAAGGATGGTCAATGTGTTTTCGAAAGGCATCACCTCGAAGATGTGTCCCACAGTAATATCTCCTGCTTTAAGATCGTTTCGAATTCCGCCTTTTGTTGCAAATGCTAAATCTGCGGGGTTATGCGCATTATGTTCGCTCATCCACAATAAAGCTTCACAAAAAAAGTTGCCCATTAATGTTTCTGCTGTTTTCTCTTTCGTCAACGCTTTGTCTGCATGGCCAATCACACGATTCATTTCTGCTTCCATTTTGTGTTTGAAAGGTTCGTAGATTGATACGACAGCAGGGTCAGCTTGCATACCGCTATTGATATGATATTGCTGGAAATCTTTTTGCGTTGGATGAAGTTGTTTCGTACAACCTGTGACCATCAAAAGCGAAGTGACTCCAAGCGTACCAATAAAGGCAATTTGCTTCGATATATTCATTCTATTTAATTTAACCAAATACTACGCAAAGTTAGCCATTTATATATGAACAAATCTTATCCAATGTTAGCTAATTTTTAAAAACAACAAAAGCTTAACATCGTTTGTACGTTAAGCTTTGTCCATATAATTAGAAAAATAACAACCTAGTGAACGAATTCCGTCTCGGGAATATCATTTGTTTGCATCTGGCCATTCGATGTCCTCAAATCATCCGCTTTATTCTCCTGTTGGAGGATTTTTTTACTCTTTCCACGCGACGACAACTTTGTGCGATAGGCTTTCCAGTTCATTAATAGTACCGAAAATAGAATAACAGCTAAGCCAACAATCTGCAATGAGGTTACGGCATGCGAAGTGAAGAAATGACTTAAAATAAGTGCGATAATTGGATTCACATACGCATAAGTACTTACTTCCATTGCCGGGCGAACTTGCAATAACCAAATATAAGAGCTGAAGGCAAGAATTGAACCAAATGTAATTAAATATCCCAGGTTGAACCAATCGACGGGGGCGACACTGCTTAGTGTAAATGATGCATATTCACCAGTGAAAAGGGCTGTGATATTAAAAAGAATGCCTGCTGTTACCATTTGCCAAGCAGTCTTGACCATGACATGCAAATCCTCTTTTTCTTCTTTTTCAGATTTTTTGAAATATTTAGAAATTAATGAACCTACAGTCCAAGCGATAGAACCTAATACTAAAATAGATAGCGCAATAACTTTAAGTGTACCATCTGTCTTGTCATCAGTTGCCATAATCTGTTCAGCGAACAACATCACTACACCTAAGAAACCCAGCGCTACACCAGCAACCGTACTGATGCTGCTAAAGTTTTCTTTCCATTTGGGTTTGTCCAGTAGAATAAACCAGATTGCTGCAGCTGCAGCAATGATCGCGGCCACACCACCGGATACGTATTGTTCGGCCCAGATCACGCCCGCCATATCGACGAAGAGCAATAGAAATCCAACAATTGCTGCTTCCTGAATAGAACGTTTGTTAAATAATTTATAACCTTTTATGGCGCAGTACGTCATTAAGATTGCACTGGCTGCTACAAATCGAAACGAGCCCAAAATAAATGGGGGAAAACTGTGTAATGCTTTTTCTATAAAGAAAAAGGTGGAACCCCACACCACATAAATAATGAAATAGGCTACAACAACCATTAATGGGCTTGCTGCCTTTTTTTGTCCTTGCAACATGATTAAACCTCCTTTCTATTATTCAGGTATGACTACTTGCTGATCTTCCTTTACCGTTTGAAGTACAATTGTTGTTCGCGTCGAAATAATGCCTTCGACTTTACTTAATGTATTACGCATCAGATCCACCAATCCGGTTGAATCCGCGGTTCTTACTTTAATTAGATAACCATCGTCACCCGCAATATCATGTACTTCCTGTACCTCAGGGATTTCGGCAAGTGCTAACCCTACGCCTTGTTCGCCAATTATATCATTGGCTTTTATGAAAATAAACGATAAAAGTTTTTGATCCACGGCAGCAGGATTGATCTTGGCACTATACTTTAAAATCACATCTTTCTGCTCAAGCTTCTTTACACGCTCAAGAATTGCAGATGGCGCCATACCTAATTCCCGCGCGATATCAGCATTGTTGATACGGCCATTATCCTGCATCAAACGCAAGATTTTATAATCGACCTGGTCTAAATTATATTCTACTTTTGTCATTTCGACTGCAAAGGTAAGTAAAAAAGTATAAAATTCAAAATACTTTATATAATTCTGAATTAAATTCTGACTTACTAGAATATGATGTGAATTTTATTCGAATTTAATGTAAAGAAACCATAACCATTTAGCACATGGACTTGAGATGAAGAGTGTTGCCATAACAGCGCCAGATAGTTACATCAACAATTATACCTTTCTCTAAGTTTGATAATCATATTTCTAGTCGATAGAATGACACTCAAACCGATAAGGCAGCCTAAGCATACGCAGCCAAAACGATCCAATGCAGCAAAGTAGGAGCGACTTTCCTGTTCATGAAGATAGACGATAATTAACGCGACCATTGACGTCCTGGCCACAGCCATAATATTGAGCACTTTACATATAATCAATGATGCCACAATGCCGATTATCATTGCATAGAGCTGCGAGATTGGGACAAAATATAAACTGAGACCAATAGCCGATCCAATAAAATTAGATTTAGCCCGATCGATAGCTATTTTTTTTGATTCGTTTTCTTGTGGGGAAATGACCAGAATAATCGAAATAAGGGTCCACGAAACGGAATATTGTGGAAAGGATATAAATAGGGGATAGCCAATAAGGAAACCTATCAACACCCGTATGGTGTATATAATAAAGTCGGAATGAAGCGTATAGCGAAGGAGTAGGGCACGCATATAAGGAAGATATCAATCGTTAACTAAATAATGTAGTGCAACAAAAATACGTGCATTGAGTGAAGAGACGAAATTAAATTGACTTTTATCTCAAATTGCTATGTTTTGCGTTTTTATGCGTTTTTCATTTTCGATTTGCGTATTTCTTGCATTCTTCTCTTTTTCCGAAGCATAAATTTAACTAAATTTGTTTCATACATTAAATGCAGATTAAGTGAAAGATCAAAATCAATTAGCCTTATTAGCGTCTCTGCTCAAGGGAGAGCTTTATTATACCAGTGAAACCAAGGATCAAACGATGTTGCTTGCCTATTCGACAGATGCTTCTGTTTATCAGGAAAAGCCGTTGGCTGTGGCAATACCTGCCGATATTGATGATATCAAAAAATTAATTGATTTTGCGCACAACAATAAGGTTACATTAATACCACGTACCGCGGGTACTTCTCTCGCAGGACAGGTTGTTGGTCATGGTATTATCATGGATGTTTCCCGTCATTTTAATGCTATTATTGAACTTAATGTAGAAGAGCAATGGGTACGGGTGCAACCCGGGGTGATCCGTGATGACTTAAACAGTTATCTTAAACCATTCGGCCTTATGTTTGGTCCCGAAACTTCGACGGCAAGTCGCGCCATGATAGGCGGCATGATCGGAAATAACTCCTCTGGTCTACATTCGATCGTTTGGGGAGATACCCGGCACAACTTAATTTCTGCTCATGTACTTTTGGACGATCGTTCCGAAGTGACATTTGAGGCTATTGATGAGACAACTTATTTCAAAAAATTATTACTACCTAATCGTGAAGGAGATATCTACCGTCAAATGAACGAACTGTTGTCCAATCCAGAGCATTTGAGTGCTATTGAAGTGGGTTATCCAAAACGATCGATTACCCGGAGAAATACAGGGTATGCACTTGATATTTTAAGTGATCGGTCAGTACCTTTCAATATGTGTAACCTGTTGGCTGGATCAGAGGGGACCTTGGCAATTGTCACGGAAGCAAAACTCAAACTCATGCCTCTGCCACCGAAAGAACTCGGTTTACTATGCGTTCATTTTGCCGATATGGTCGAGTGCATGCATGGGAATGTGATTGCCTTAGATCATCAACCAGAAGCATCCGAATTGGTCGATAAGTACATCATGGATTTTACCGTTGGGCATCCAACTTACAAGTATAACCGTTTTTTTATTGAGGGGGATCCTCAGGCTTTATTGATTGTTGAATTTAGGGGGCACACAGCTGCTGAAACTGAAGCGAAGGCCATGGCCTTGAAACAGGATCTTATTGAACGCGGTTTGGGTTATGCCTATCCTTATATTACTGGCATTGAACAGACAAATTTAGTTTGGGATGTACGCAAGGCAGGATTGGGGCTCATTCGCAATCTACCCGGTGATAGCCAGCCAGTTAATCTGATTGAAGATTGTGCGGTATCGCCTGAAGATCTACCCGCCTATGTGGGTGACATTCAAAAACTTTTGATTAAAGAAGGGGTACATGCATCCTATTATGCACACGCAGGTGCGGGGGAGCTACACATTGAGCCCTTTGTTAATTTGAAAACAGCAGAAGGAAAACGTACTTTTCGTTCTATCCTCGAAAAAACCAGTGATCTGGTATTAAAATATAACGGTTCATTGAGTGGTGAACATGGGGATGGCCGTCTACGCGGCGAGTTTATTGGTAAAGTGCTTGGTGAAAAAGTGTACAAATTGCTTGAAGAGGTAAAATCCATCTTTGATCCGGAGGGTGTTTTTAATGCAAATAAGATTGTCAATACGCCGCCAATGGATTCACATCTACGCTATGACAACGATAGCAATCGTACAGAAATAAAAACCTACTTCGATTTTTCGAAAGATGAATCTATTCTTCGGTTGGCAGAGAAATGTTCCGGTTCGGGAGATTGTCGAAAAACCGAAATTACGGGGGGAACAATGTGTCCTTCGTTTATGGCTACGCGTGATGAAAAAGATACAACACGGGCGCGCGCGAATATGCTGCGCCAGTTTTTAACCAATTCGACCAAGAAGAATCGCTTCGACCACGAAGAAATTAAGGAGGTCATGGATCTTTGTTTAAGCTGCAAAGGCTGTAAAACGGAATGTCCATCCAGTGTGGATGTTGCCAAAATGAAAGCCGAATTTTTACAGCATTATTATGATGAACATGGGGCCGGTTTCCGAACGAAATTAATTGCAAACTTCACACAGTCCCAGAAACTTGGATCTTGGGTTGCTCCGCTTTATAATTTTGTGGTAAAAAATGATTTTCTGTCAGGATTGGTTAAAAAAACGGTAGGATTTGCGCCAAAGCGTTCCTTGCCTACAGTCAATGGAACGACCTTAACGCAATGGGTAAAAAAACAAGCTGCGATCATTGATGCCAAACGTCGGGTTTACCTTTTTTCGGATGAGTTTACGGAATATAATGATGCGGAGATCGGTATTACAGCGTACAAATTGTTGACTGCATTGGGCTATGAAGTAGTCATTCCAAAACATGTGCAAAGTGGACGGACTTATCTTTCCAAGGGTTTTGTGAAAGAAGCAAAGAAGATTGCGAATCAAAATATTCATTTATTAAAGGGATTAATTACGGATGACACACCACTTTTAGGTGTTGAACCATCAGGGATAATTACATTTAGAGATGAATATTTAAGTCTAGTTGATGATAATTTACGTGCCGAAGCGCAGCAAATTGCTAAAAATGCGCTGATGATTGACGAATTCTTGCTTGCTGAAATAAAGGCAGGACGTATTCACCCGGAACAGTTTACGAATGAAACAAAAAGGATTAAGTTGCATGGGCATTGTTATCAAAAAGCTTTCCATCTGGTGGCTGCTACCGAACAGGTTCTATCGTTTCCAGTGAACTATAGCATAGAAACAATCCCCTCAGGTTGTTGTGGGATGGCTGGTTCATTTGGCTACGAGACTGAACATTATGATATTTCAATGAAAGTTGCCGAACTGGTCTTGTTACCAACCATACGCACAACGGAACCTGAAACCTTGATTGCTGCAGCGGGCACTTCCTGTAGGCATCAGATAAAAGACGGTGTGGGTAGAAAATCCTATCACCCTGTGGAAATTTTGTATGATGCTTTATTGAAATAAAATAAAAACATTGCTAATAGTTGTTTGTTATCAGTAATAATGGTAATATTATAAGAGCAATATTCATTGATAACTGATAACAAACAATTCAATATGCACAAGATTCAATCTATAGCATTTCTTGCGACCGCTACCATGCTGATGGCTAGTTGCGGCAACTCCAATCAGAAGAAGACTGATGGCAGTGATACGACAACGGTGAACAAAATTGAAGGCGTAAAAATCGAACAGTTTACCAATGGTACACCAGGAGCAGAGAAGAAGAACTTTTTCTTACGTATCACGGATGAAATTAAAACGGATTCAAGTCGAATCTATGTTACGAAATCTCTTTACAAACAAGATACGGTCGGGGCAAAGTTTGAGGTTATAGACTTTATTCCTGCCGGGATCATCGACGGTAAGCCAAGTGATGACGTCGGTTTTACCAAAGGGAAAATTAGAATCTCATCATCCGGACAACAGTCCGATAATTTAATAAAAGCCTTAGGTGAGTTATTCCAAATCCCTACAAATGATTCTTTTACAAAAGACGTCATTCTTCCTAATGTTTTTTCATCCAATAAGGTAAATGCAGACTTATCGAAAAAAACAGCTTATAGCTTTAAACTTTTCCTGGATAACAAAAAGGCTGAACCGGCAGAATTGTTTTTTAATGTAGATACATATAAGCATTCTATTGAGTTTTCGGAAAAAGATCCTACTTTCCGAGCAGGATTTTTATCTGCATTAACCGGGAAATAAGGATATTTTGCTGTGGGCTATCTCTATAATAAGATGAATGCTCAGGTATAAAATATAGATTGAAAATAGGATGAAAGGCTAGAGGATTCTAGCCTTTTTCATTTTTCACAAAAATAAAGTAGCTTTGTGCTAATAAATTTAGCTTTAGATGAAACGATCCGGAACTGCAGATCTTCCTTTACATTATGGCAAAGTACCAGCATGGCTCTATGAACGCATGTCTTCCCTAGGTCGTTCAATCGTGGAAGTTATTTTAATGGATTATGGTAAGGATGAAGTGTTAAGAAGGCTATCGGATCCATTTTGGTTTCAAAGTTTTGGGGCTGTGCTTGGGATGGACTGGCATTCATCGGGGATCACAACATCTGTCATGGGGGCATTAAAACGGGCTATTAATCCGGAAGCGAAATCTTTTGGTCTTTATATATGCGGTGGCAAGGGGAAGCTGTCAACGCAGACTCCACTCGAGTTGCGTCAGCTTTCTGATCAGATGGGATTGGATGGGAACGGTTTGATTCGGAGCAGTAAGCTTGTTGCCAAGGTAGATAATACGGCTATTCAAGATGGCTACCAGCTGTATCTACACAATTTTATCGTGGCAGATAATGGTAATTGGTCTGTAGTACAGCAGGGGATGCATGAAAAGGATGGGACTGCCCGTCGTTATCATTGGCATTCTGAACAAATTAAATCGTTTATTGAAGAACCCCATACGGGTATTAGCGGCCCTTCACAGGGAATGATCCTCAACTTAACAGCCGTAGACGCGGCGGCCAATCGAGCAGGCATTATGACATTGGTTGGAGAGGATTCCTCAAAAGTCCTGCAGGATTTTGCTAAACTTGTCATGCCATCCCATCACGATATTCGTGCGTCGGATGTTGATCTCAAAAGATTGGGCGCCATGCTGTATGTCGCACGCGAAAGTCAACCGTCCCATTTTGAAGATTTACTTCTTTTAAAAGGGATCGGCCCTCGGACTTTACAGTCATTGGCCTTAGTCAGCGAAGTCATCCATGGTGCTCCATCGCGATTTAATGACCCTGCCCGGTTTTCCTTTGCTCATGGAGGCAAAGATGGACACCCATTTCCTGTTCCATTGACCATTTACGATGAGAGCATTCAGATTTTACAAAAAGGTATTGAGAAATCTAAATTGGGTTACAGCGAAAAATTAAAATCAGTTAATAAGTTGCATCAGATTGTTTTGGATACAGAAAAACAATTTATTCCACAGTTTGATATTCAGCAAATTATAGCCGAGGAGCGAAGAGATTCGTGGAAATATGGAGGGAGGACGGTTTATGGCGACGCAAAGCCGCTGGAGACGAATGGACCAGGTTTGCAATTGTCGCTGTTTTAAGTGATCATATATAGATTGTAATTGTTTTGTTAAAATGTGTTAAACATCGTTAAAATTAGTTGTACGCTAGTATATTTGCTCCGCAATGAAAGCGGTTATTACCATATTTTTCTTTTTATGCTTCTTATTCATTAGAAGCAGTAATAGCCATGCTGTGCTTATTCAATCCGATCGACCTGCTGTTAGTTTCATGTACCAATATAATCATGCTGATGCGCAGAAGCGGATTGACGCGTCTGTAGATCATATCGATCCGCTTGTTTACGGAAGTATACACAGTGATAATCCGGTGATCGAGGAACTTGATTCTGAAAATTTTCAATTAACCAAGGACCTGCAGGTCGTATCCCAATTTGTAGCGCTGTTGCTTTTTGCAATCGTGCTTTTTATTTTCGTTTTTCGATTTGCAAAAAAGATTCCCTTTTGCAATTTCATCGCCTATCTTTTCCCTCAAAGATATGTTCTTCAACAAAACTGGAGAATTTAACAAGTACCCTTCGAAATTTCAGACACTTTAGTGGATATCCTATCGGATAACCCATTTGATCGTGATCGGTTTGCATATGCAATCCGCAAAAGACATGACCATAAGCTCGGGTGTATGTGATTTCAACAACCATAACAACAAACAATCAAACTTATTTTTTTAATTAGACGCTTACAAATGAAAAGAGTATTTATGCTCGCTAGTTTGGCTATTACCTTATGCCAAATCGGGTGTACTTCCAAAAAGGAAGAAAAGAAAGAAAAGGAAAAATTTACCGCGACCTCCCCAGTGCAAATGGATACCACAATCCGCAAGGACTTTGTATCCCAAATTAGATCTTTCCGGAATATTGAGCTACGCGCTCAGGAGAAAGGTTATCTTGAACAGATTTTTGTCGATGAAGGACAATTTGTTCACAAAGGGCAATTACTCTTTCGGATTATGCCCAAAATGTATGAGGCGGAATATCGCAAATCCTCAGCAGAGGTTAACGTTGCTGAAATAGAGGTTCAAAATACAAAAACGCTGGCTGACAAAAATGTGGTATCACCCAATGAACTAGCGATGGCTAAAGCAAAGCTGGAGCAGGCGAAGGCTGAAGCCGCAATCGCAAAATTGCATCTTTCGTTTACAGAAATCAGGGCACCATTTGACGGTACTATTGACCGTATTCCATTGAAATTGGGAAGTTTGGTCGATGAAGGTGAATTATTGACAAGCCTTTCAGACAACAGTGAAATGCTAGTTTATTTTAATGTTTCCGAACCAGAATATTTGAGTTACCAAACTAACGTTAGTAAGCGTGGAGATACACATGTAGGCTTGCTGCTTGCTAACAATGAACTGTTTTCTCAGAGCGGTCTTGTAGAAACTATCGAAAGTGAATTTAATTCAGAAACAGGAAATATTGCCTTTAGAGCTAAATTTCCTAATCCAAATCGACTATTGAAGCATGGTGAGAGCGGGAAAGTTGTCATGAATTTTCCGCTCAAACAGGCGTTACTTATTCCTCAAAAAGCAACGTATGAAATGCAGGATCGTAAGTATGTGTATGTGGTAGATAAAGATGGTAAATTGAAAGCCCGTCATATTACGATAGGGAATTCTTTACCGGATCTTTATGTTGTGACAAGTGGACTTCAAAAAGATGATAAATTTTTATTGGACGGTATCCAAAAAGCGAAGGAGGATGATAAGATCAGCTACAGCTTTGTTCAACCCAAAGATGCCATTTCAAATTTGAAGTTAAAAACAGAATAATCCCTTACACTTAAATTACTATGTTTAGTCGTTTTATAAATAGGCCAGTACTTTCGATCGTTATATCACTGATCATTGTGTTTTTGGGGATACTTTCCATGGTGCAGCTTCCTGTAACACAATTTCCTTCTATATCACCACCGAAGGTTAACATCACAGCCGAATATCCGGGAGCAAATGGGGAGTTGATGATTAAATCAGTTATTATCCCTTTGGAGCGGGCCATAAACGGTGTTCCAGGCATGAAATATATGGCTTCCGATGCGGGTAACGATGGGGAGGCAAGTATTCAGGTGGTATTCAACTTAGGTACAGATCCAAATCAGGCTTCCTTGAATGTGCAGAACCGTGTGGCTTCTGTTGTCAATAAGCTTCCACCTATCGTTGTTCGTGAAGGTGTGAAAATTACGCGCGAGGAATCTAACATGCTTATGTACATCAATCTCTACAGCAAAGACAAAGAGCTTGATGGCAATTTTATGTACAATTATGCAGACATGAATATTGTGTCCGAGTTACGTCGTGTGGATGGAGTTGGAGTTGCCAATATTCTGGGTACGCGTGAACTCGCGATGCGTATTTGGTTGAAGCCAGATCGTATGACCGCCTATAAGATCTCTGCAGAAGAAGTTATGAAAGCCTTATCCGAGCAAAGCTTGGAGGCTTCACCAGGTAAAGCGGGCGAGTCGTCCGGGATGACTTCACAGTCCTTCGAATACGTGTTAAAATATCCCGGTCGTTTTACGACAACTGAAGGATATGGCAATATCGTTCTCCGCGCTGGTGAAAATGGTGAAATGTTGCGTTTAAAAGACGTCGCTGATATCAAGTTTGGCTCAGCAATGTATGATATCTATTCTACGTTGAATGGTAAACCATCTGCAGCCATTGTCTTGAAACAATCCTATGGAAGTAATGCTTCCCAGGTAATCCAAGATGTAAAGAATAAGATGAAAGAGCTGAAGGCATCTTTTCCCAAAGGACTGGATTACGAGATTAGTTATGACGTTTCCAAATTTTTGGATGCATCCATGGAGAAAGTAATTCATACTTTATTGGAAGCATTTGTGCTCGTGGCTATCGTCGTTTTCTTATTCTTGGGTGACTGGCGATCGACCTTAATACCAACTATTGCGGTACCTGTTTCATTGGTCGGCTCATTCTTGTTTATGCAATTTTTTGGGATTACCATCAACTTAATCACGCTCTTTGCATTAGTGCTCGCCATCGGGGTCGTTGTTGATGATGCGATTGTCGTCATTGAGGCAGTGCATGCCAAGATGGAGGAGCTCCATATTTCAGCTTACAAAGCGACCAAAAAGGCTATGCATGAGATCAGTGGTGCCATTGTTGCCATTACATTCCTCATGGCAGCGGTATTTATTCCGGTGGCCTTTATGTCGGGGCCTGTCGGGATATTCTATCGGCAGTTTTCCATTACGATGGCAACTTCGATTATTTTATCAGGTGTCGTTGCATTGACTTTAACCCCTGCGTTATGTGCGATCATGTTGAAGAATAATCATGGTAAAGCGAGAAAGAAATCCATTATTGATAAATTTCTTGATTCCTTCAATAGATTATTTGACAAGATGTCCAACAAGTATGTTTACTTGCTGAAAGGCATCGTCGATAAACGAGTTTTTACATTCGTGGTTTTAATAGGTTTTTGTATTGGTGCATATTTCTTGAACAATTCTGTTCCAGCGGGTTTCATACCTAATGAAGATCAGGGGATGATTTATGCGATTATTCAGACACCTCCAGGATCAACCTTGGAACGTACCAATCTTGCTGCACAGACTTTGCAAAAAGAAGCGGAAGATATTGATGGTGTGCAATCTGTTTCTTCATTGGCTGGTTATGAGATCTTGACAGAAGGAACTGGGGCCAATACAGGTACATGTTTGATCAATTTAAAAAGTTGGGAGGAACGTAAAGAATCTTCACAGGAGATTATTGAGCAGCTTGAAGCTGCCGCTAAAAATATACCCGGTGCCTCCATTGAATTTTTCCAGCCACCTGCTGTTCCAGGCTATGGTGCTGCAGGAGGATTTGAACTTAGACTTTTAGACAAAGCGGGTTCTGGTGACTATAAGAAAATGGAAACAGTCAGTAAGGAGTTTGTGCGTGAGTTAAATAAAAGACCCGAACTGGCTTCTGTATTTACGTTCTATAGCGCAAGCTTCCCGCAATATATGCTGCATATTGATAACGATTTGGCACAGCAAAAGGGTGTGACCATTGATAATGCTTTAAATACACTTTCAACTTTGGTCGGTAGTAATTATGAGACAAACTTCATTAA
This sequence comes from Sphingobacterium sp., assembly GCA_022712315.1. Lineage (GTDB taxonomy): Bacteria > Bacteroidota > Bacteroidia > Sphingobacteriales > Sphingobacteriaceae > Sphingobacterium. The sequence continues at coordinate 38,648 of JALAGS010000098.1, forward strand.
ATACGATCGTCAATATAAAGTTATGGTTCAGGCTTTGCCACAATATAGAGCCTTGCCAGAAGATATCTTAAAGCTATACGTGAAGAATGAAAAAGATGAAATGGTACCATTTTCTGCATTTATGCATATGGAAAAAGTGTATGGTTTGTCTGAGATCACACGGCACAATATGTATATGGCATCGGAGATTTCGGGCTCTGCAGCGCCCGGCTATAGTAGTGGTGAAGCGATTCAGGTGATTAATGAAGTCGCGGCTAAAACGTTGCCACGAGGCTATGGTATTGATTGGGCGGGTATTTCCAAGGATCAGGTAGGCAGGGGAAATCAGGCTATTTATATCTTTTTGATTTGTCTTGGTTTCGTTTACTTAATTCTTTCCGCACAATACGAAAGTTTTATCATGCCATTTGCTGTCTTGCTTTCCTTGCCAATTGGAATCTTTGGGGCTTTTCTCCTTTTAAAACTATTGGGACTGGAAAATAATATCTATGCCCAGGTAGCCTTGGTCATGCTCATCGGTCTATTGGGTAAAAATGCCGTATTGATTGTCGAGTTTGCTGCACAAAGGCATTCACAGGGATTGAGCATCATCGAAGCGGCCTTGGAAGGTGCAAAAGTGAGATTTAGGCCAATTTTGATGACTTCTTTTGCTTTCATTGCGGGATTGATTCCTTTGGTTATGGCTTCGGGGCCAGGGGCTATCGGAAACCGTACGATTGGGACGGCAGCAGCGGGAGGTATGTTGTTTGGGACAGTTTTCGGTATTCTGGTGATACCTGGCTTATACTTTATCTTCGGAACTATTGCTTCCAGACGTAAGCTTATTAAACACGAAGATGAAAATCCATTAACCGAAGAAATTGATAATCATGACTAATAGCAGAAAAATACAATGGGTCATTGCATTTTCGCTTTCAGCTGCAGTGACGGGATGTAAGGTTCCGAAAGCGACACAAATACAGGAGAACAAATTTGTTCCCCAACAATTTACGGATGTAGTTAAATCTGATTCAACAAATTCAGCATCGGTTAAGTGGCGTGAGTTTTTCACTGATCCAAATTTAGTTGCACTAATAGATACAGCTTTAAAAAATAACCAGGAACTGAATGTTACTTTACAGGAGTTAGCAATCGCCAAGAACGATATTCTGTTGAGAAAAGGTGCGTTGAAACCTACAGTTGGACTACGTGCAGGAGGCGGGGTTGAAAAAGTGGGAAGGTATACGAGTCAGGGAGCCGGTGACGCAAGTACAGAGATTGCTCCCGGAAAAGAAATGCCTGATCCACTTGGAGATTTAACAATTGGTGCTTATGCGAGTTGGGAAATTGACGTTTGGAAAAAGTTAAAAGACGCTGAACAAGCAGCACTCAACCGTTATCTTGCTACTGTGGAGGGAAAAAACTTTGTCTTGAGCAGTCTCATCGCTGAAGTTGCCCGATCGTATTACGAATTGTTGGCACTGGACAATCAGTTGACCATTATTAAACAGAACATTGAGTTGCAAGATAATGCACTTTCTGTCATTCGATTGCAAAAGCAAGCTGCTCGCGTAACTGAACTGGCGGTTCAGAAGTTTGAAGCTGAAGTGTTGAAAACTAAAGGTATGGAGTTTGAAACACGTCAGCAAATCAAAGAAACTGAAAACCGTATTAATTTCCTATTGGGACGTTTTCCCCAAGAGATCAAACGTGACAAAAGTAATTTTGTCGATCTGATACCTGCAAAAGTTCAGACAGGTTTACCAAGTCAGTTGCTGAGCAACAGACCTGACATCCGCGAGGCGGAATATGAGCTCGCGGCGGCCAAACTGGATGTACAAATAGCAAGGAAAGAATTTTATCCTTCATTGGAAATTTCTGCAGCTTTGGGTTTACAAGCATTTAAACCGTCCTATCTGTTTAAGATGCCGGAATCTGTTTTATATAATTTAATAGGCGAGCTTGCAGCGCCATTAATTAATAAAAATGGGCTTAAAGCTGAATTTAACACTGCGAATGCCAAACAGATACAGGCGGTCTATAATTACGAGAAGACAATTCTCAATGCATACTTAGAGGTCTCTACACAACTTTCAAATATTGAAAACCTTGGCCGCAGCTATGATTTCAAAACAAAAGAAGTTGAGGTTTTAAATAATTCCGTCACGGTATCAAATGATCTTTTTAAATCAGCGAGGGCTGACTATATGGAGGTTTTAATGACGCAACGCGATGTGTTGGATTCAAAACTTGAATTGATAGAAACGAAAAAGCAGCAGCTCAATGCTGTTGTCAATATCTATAAAGATTTGGGAGGAGGCTGGAAATAAGTTGTTTGTTTGAATGGACCCCGCTAGGCGGGGTTCTTTTTTACAAGGTTATGCCAAGTTCTTTCTTGTGAAAATAGAATTAATGCTTATTTTTAATTATTATTTAATCAAACTTATTTATTTGTTTTATGGAATCACAAGAGTATGTTCTTATCCAAGATGATGCGGAAAGGGGAGTTTTTTATAAAAAAACCTATCTTCACGTTGCGCTTTCCATTTTGGCATTTATCGTTTTGGAAACGTTGCTGATCAAGTTAATACCTTATGATTTTATCGTATGGATGGTCAGTGGAAAATTTATCTGGTTGTTTCTATTGGGATGTTTTTGGCTGGGTTCAACACTATCCTCCAGGTGGACGCTTTCGCAAAGCAGACAGACCCAATACCTGGGGTTGGCTTTCTATATCGTATTAGAGGCAATCATTTTCTTGCCCATGATTTTTATGGCGGTATTTATGACTGAAGGGATTAGCGTGATCTATCAGGCTAGTATAATGACTTTGGCATTGTTTACCGGGCTTACAGTAGTCGCATTTGTATCCAACAAAGATTTTTCATTTCTTCGGAACATATTGGTGATTGGAGGATTTTTGTCTTTAGGTGCCATTGTTGCAGGTGCGATATTTGGCTTTGAACTTGGGTTGTGGTTTTCTGTAGCGATGATCGCTCTCGCCTCTGGAAGCATACTATATCAAACCCAAAATCTTAAATACAACTATGGGAACGAACAATATGTTGGAGCTGCACTGCAGCTGTTCTCATCAATTATGCTGTTGTTTTGGTATATCTTACGCATCCTGATGCGCAGACGATAGTTTAACAAGGTTTCGAAAAAAGGGATGGTTGAAGTCGATATTACTTCAACCATCCCTTTTTTATAGAGTCCCTACTTCAATATATTTTTTAAATTTTTTAGGCCTTGATCGAAATCTTTATTCATATTCATAAATAAGTTCATCAAGTTCCATGGATAAGGCGATTTTCCAGAAATTCCCCAAGTTACCGAGGTCTGAGTGGGAGAGATTTCTTTCAGTATAAAATAGCCCTTGGCAGGTTCTCCCATACCGAAGTCGAGGGATGTTTCGATCGTTTCGCCATCGACTATTTTCGTAATGGTCTGGGATCCTTTACCAACTTTCTTACCATCCCAGCTGGATTTATAGCCGACTTGACCATCTACACCCTGTTCCGTTTTTTTCATTTGGGGGTCTGAAAGCTGCCATACACCAAAGTTATCTTGGTTCTTAAGCATTTTTACGTAGTTGAACACTTCTTGCTTTGGCTTATCGATTATTATCTCACTTTGGGCCGAGAAGTCTTTACTGACGAAGAGTGCAGTAATTAAGGGAATAGCGATGATGATCGCTAAAACAATTAGGATTTTTTTTAGGATTTTCATAATCGTGCATTCATATTGGTTTGCCTAATAAAGATAAAGGATAATCGGGATTTTCACAGGAAAAAACAGGAATATATTTAGAAATGAAAAAGCCTCTTCCAATATTGAAAGAGGCTTTTTTGTAATAAAACTTAGCATTACTTTAATAGTTCTAAATGGGTGCTGATACCAATTCTATTCCACGCATTTATGGTAATAATCGCCATAATAATCTGTGCAATCTCCTTTTCCTCAAATATTTCTTTTGCTTTTTGGAAAGTGCCTTCTGTTAATCCTTTTTGATGTATCAATGTAATTTCTTCTGTCATCTCCAACAAAATCTGTTCTTCCTTAGTGAATAGATCCGTTTCTCGCCAGGCATTTAATAAAAATATCCGTTGTGGGGTTTCACCGTACTTAAGTGCATCCTTGGTGTGCATATCTAAGCAAAAGGCGCAACCGTTGATCTGTGAAGCACGTATTTTTATGAGTTCCTTCTGAATAGGGTTTAAAAAAATATCGTTAAGATATGTTTCCAATCCCATCATTGCCTTATAGGCCGTTGCATCTACTTTTGCAATATTAAATCGTGTAGTCATTGTTTTAAATTTTGATAAGACAAAGTTGCGATAAACATGCAACACAAAAGTTAAACTGGTTTAAGAACGGAGATTTTACTTATGAATAAAATCCAACATACAATTGACCAATAAAGCGGTCAGACTAGGCTGATACAATCAGATAATAGTTGTCGGGGTCTCGTAAGATAAATTGATCCTTCAGAGAGTTCTCGTTGTAATGTATATCTTTTTCTATAACTGCATTTAGCAAAGTTGCATTTTCGAAAATTTGCTTTAAATTGTCTACTCTAAAGAATAATATGAATCCGTTTCCGGCATGTATTTGATCCCGCATAGTAGGGTGATCATGTTCACCCCATTTGTGTAAACAGAGAATGACAGTTCCGTTATCCGTGAGAATTTCAAATGTTTCCCCTCCATGGTGGCCGGTACAGCCGAAAAGGCGTTGATAGAAAAGTGAGCTTTTAAGAACGTCCTCTACAGCAATTATTGGTTCTGTTCTTACCATATGAACATTGTTTTCTAATTTTAATAAAAGAGACTTAGCGATTTCTCATTGACCAGGTCTACTATCATGCGATAAGCGGCTACAGAATTACCGTGTTGATCCAAGGCTGGACTATAGGCACCTATACCCATTTTATTCGGTACACTTACCGCGATTCCGCCGCCGACGCCCGATTTACTGGGAAGTCCCACAGTTCTTGCATATTCACCACTAAATTCGTACATCCCTGCAATGAGCATTTGTGATTGGACTAGCTGGGATAGACTTGGATTATTGTATTGCTTATTTCCATCATAGCGTATGCAATGATTTGCAAAAAAGAAGCCTATTTTAGCGAGATCTTCGGCTGTTATTTCAATTGAGCATTGCTTAAAATAATTATTGAGCTTATCCTCGCCGTCACCATCAATGAGTCCGTTGTTACGCATCAGATAGAACATACCTCTGTTTCGATTACCAGTCTCGCGTTCTGAATTAAATACGGATTTACTGTAATTGATATTTTCATTATTCGTTATAAAACGAATCATATTGCGTATTTTGATAAAAGGTTCCTCGCCTGTTCCTTTAATGAGTGAAGTCGTTAGTATCGCTCCGGCATTCATCATTGGATTGAGTGGCTTACCTATCGTTTCCAGATTCGCAAAATGATTGAATGGTTTGTCGGTACCAAAGTATCCCATTTTATCAAAAACATTTTGTTCGCCGTTTTCCAATACAGCAACCATCAATGCGACAATTTTTGAAATACTCTGGATTGTAAATCTTTGCTGAATATCGCCGACGCTCACTACCGTCCCGTCGCTATTTACAACTGAAAGTGCGATAGATGCTGCATTCGCTTTACTTAATTCTGGGATGTAATCTGCTACTTTACCGTCTTTGAATGCTAACTTGTTTTTGGCTAATATCTTATTTAATAACGTTGTATCTATGGTAATTGCGTTAGTACGCACCTGCTTTTGAATGCCTCTTTGAGCAAAGGATTGCTGGAATCCCCCACAATAAATAAGGCCCATAATACAGGCTGCCAACCTCACATTTTTTCTCATTTTTTACTTATTTGTTTGCTCCAAAGATAGGGAACAGTCTATTAAAAACTTAAATAAGGTGCTAAATAGCTGAAATTTTCAGCACCTTGATGGGTTATTATCTAAACGGAAGCTGGTGCTGGGTCAACATTCCATCCAGAGAGAATACCTCCATAGAAAAAGAAGGTAACATAGAAGTTCTTTTTACTAAGCTTGTCAGTCACAAGGTATTTTCTTGTCACATCGTAACTGTCTATTTTTTTATACTTTGACAATTCTATCGGGCTTGCCGCGGGGTTCTCCGCCTGTACCAAGGATTGTATCTTTTGGGTTATTAATTTCATAATACCTTCCTTTTTGAAAGGATCATTTTCAATTTTTATATGCGCTGTACGGGTTAACATTCCGTTATTTTGAGCTTTTCTTGCTTTTGCGGCTGCCGTATAGGTTCTGAATTTCTCCCTGATCTGAGGATCTTTCAAGCTATGGATCGTAAAGATAGATATGCCTTGTGCGCCATTATTTAAAGCTTGGTCCATATCGATAAACATTTCTTCATTATTTTTCGCCATCAATCCACAATATAAGGTGGTATTTGCAGCTTTATCACGCACGTTTTCCAAGGTACAGTCACTAATAAAACTAGGATCTTCTGTATAGAAGCTGCTGTACACCATCGGAAATACAACATCCAAATTCCATTTTCCCCAATCTTGGCGGACCATCCGTGAAGCCATTTTAGGCGTTGGGAACGGGGATGCAGCCATTGTTTTTCCGTGAGAATGCACAATCTCCGCAATCATATTGGCGATATCGGTTATTTGATCACATCGAAATTGTCGCCATTTAAGATCTTTCGAAGGATCTTTCTGTGTCCTTGGGTCGTAGCCGTATTGCTTTTTGAACATCTCTATGGCTATTGGGTGGTAACCGTAATCCCAGGCTGGATATTCGCGATCCTGTACAATATTGTATTTAGGCCAAAGGGTTGTAGGGAGGACAACATCCACATAACGATTGTAATCAATAGAAATCCCCTCAAGTCCCTCAACTTCACAATACGATTCAATTTTTTTGCTGATATACTCTTTTACAGCGGGAACTACAGGTGACAGGAATTTATAATAACCAACATATGCGGTGGTATCTGCAAGACTCTTTCCATTTCGATTGACACTGAACCAATCCGGATGTTCTTGGAGTATCTTATCCCGGTCGTGTTCTAAGTTCATCGTCCAGAGCCACGCAATAACCTGAATGCCATATTTTTTTGCGATCGGGATAGCCACACGATACTCATCTGGACTAGCAGCGTTTAACATGACACCATCGATTCCGAGATAGTTCATCTCTCGACAAATAGAATCAAAGTTTGTTTTGGCGTTGTAGTCCAGCCAAGTCCAAAACATTGCAGGCTTTTCTTTTTCACTAGCTGAGGTTGTCGATACGGAGAACCCCTGTATCATAAGGAGGACGATGCTAATAAAACAAATTTTGATTAATTTTTCTTTCATAATATTTATTGATTCTAAATTCTGCCCACCATAATTGACGTTCGAAGTATTCAATGCGTTTATAGCTCCCTAAAAGTTCAATTTGCGGATTTGAATATTCGATTGGTTTTGCGTTCGTCCGTGAAAATACATAAAAACATGGAATTATACTACCGACTATTGGAATCGGTTTGATTTTCTTACAGTTATTAAATTATATTAAAATAACAAAACATTTTTTAATGCTATCTGTTGTTACTACATCACTCCATCAAAAGAGTAATATTATTGACAGTGAAAAGTGGGCCGGGCTACTGGTCAAGGACAAATTGTTTTGATATGAAGAAATACCATATTCCAATTTTTGTAGCATGTTTACTAGTTTGTAACCTGATTAAAGGGCAGGAAATCGGAGCTGTACAGCAAAGCAAAGCAGATTCTATCCAACAAACCAAAGATGAAACTACCTATCCCAAACTTCAGGTGAAAGGATTATTTCAGGCGAGGTATCTTGTCAGTGGAACGAAGAATGTCGATGTCAACGGACTGCATCATAGTGATGGTTCAGGTACAGACAACAACTTTATGGTAAAGTATATGCGTGTGCAGATGCGTGCGCAAATTAGCAAACGTACAGAGGTAGCCGTCTTGGCAAACTTGGCTGATTTCAAAAGTGATCCTAAAACAAAGGTTCTTGAAAATGCCTATCTAAAATATACGTTTAGTCCCAAATTGGCAATTACCGTGGGTCAATTTCGTCCTTGGTTTGGTATCGAAGAAACCTATCCAATTGACATTATCAAATCATTGGACTGGTCGAATCAATACCTTGAATTTGGGAAATTAGGATGGGCCAGCTTTCAGATCGGAGTAGCTGCGACAGGCGAGACTACGCTTGGTGAGATGCCTTTTAGCTATTCGCTATCGGTTGTTAATGGAAATGGAAAGAATCAGGTCGTCGATAACGACAATGGAAAACAATATGCTACGCGTCTTGTATTTGGCCTTTCAAAGAAATACGGTGTTAATTTGGGGCTCAATGGTGGGATTGGTGAAGTCATGAAGAAACAGGTACATGCATTGGGTGTTGATTTAACAGGTAATGTGAGTTTTGGTAGACGATGGAACCTCGATATGCAATTGGAAGCAAAGCAGGCCATAAATCATAACATTTATTATTCCTTGGAGGAGAGTGCACGTACCTCTAAATTGAGCGATTACCTTGTCCGTGGCATTTATTTTCTACCAAACTTACGGTATGAAGTGAACTATTTTAATCTAAGCGCTTTTGAACTATCTTGTCGTTACGAATATATCGACCCGAATTATAAGCTGAATGCGAATGCACGTCAAACATATACCCCCATGTTCGGGTTGGAATTTTTAAAAAATTATGGTGCTAGGATACAGCTTGGCCTCCAGTTAGACCGTTACAAAAAACAAACAGAGAATACCAGTGAATTCAATAAGAACTTATTTATTGTTCAAGTACAAAGTCGATTCTAATCTAATTAAACCAAGTTTATTATGAAAGAAATCAATATTAAAAATGTAGCTATCACTTTTGTTGTAGCACTCATTTTATGGTTTATCCCCATACCGAAAGGTGTCAGTCCGGAGGCTTGGCATTTATTTGCAATTTTTGCTGCGACCATCCTTGGGATTATTTTAAAAGCGGCTCCAATGGGCACGATGTGTATGATGGCGATTGCATTTACAGCGCTGACACAGGTTCTGGCGCCAGGAGATGCAGGCAAATCTATCAGCAAAGCACTGACCGGTTTTGGAGACAAAGTTATCTGGCTGATTGGTATTTCGTTCTTTATTGCGCGCGGTTTCATTAAAACTGGTTTGGGAAATAGAATTGCTTTTCTTTTTATTCGAGTTTTTGGAAAAAGTTCCTTGGGACTAGCTTACGGATTGGGGCTTGCCGACGTTTGTCTAGCTCCGGCAATCCCAAGCAACACAGCTCGGGGAGGTGGAATTATCTATCCAATCATGAAATCCATGGCTATTAGTTTTGATTCTATACCTGATAAGCCAGAAACACATCGGAAGCTAGGATCTTATCTAACTTTGAATAGCTATTACATGAATTTAATCGCTTCTTCGATGTTTCTGACCGGAACAGCCAGCAATCCAATGTGCCAAAAGTTTGCCGCGAATCTGGGAATTGATATTACCTGGATGTCTTGGGCAGTTGCTGGATTTGTACCAGGCCTTGTTGCGTTTTTTGTGGTTCCACTTGTACTTTATAAATTATATCCACCTGAATTAAAAAAAACAGGGGATGCGCCAAAGATGGCAGCACAGAAACTAAAGGAAATGGGGCCAATTTCCAGAAATGAGTGGTTAATGCTACTGGCATTCTTTATCTTGTTGGCACTATGGATTTTTGGCGGATCGTTTGCAATTGATGCTACAACGACAGCTTTTATAGGCTTGACGCTGCTTTTGCTGACCTCCGTATTGACCTGGGAGGATGTTAAAGCCGAAAAAGGCGCATGGGATACCATCGTATGGTTTGCTGTTTTGGTGATGATGGCTAGCTCTCTAAACGAACTGGGGTTCATTGGTTGGTTTAGCGATCTGATCAAAGTACAGATTGGCGATTTAAGTTGGCAAATTGCCTTCCCTGTAATCATTCTTGTTTACTTCTTTAGTCACTATATTTTTGCTAGTGCTACTGCCCACGTTGCGGCGATGTATGCGGCTTTATTGGGGGTAGGGGTTTCTTTAGGCATCCCACCGATGCTGCTTGCGATGATGCTCGGATTTCTAGGTTCTATTTATGGCGTTTTAACACATTACGGCCACGGTCCAGCGCCCGTATTTTTCGGAAGTGGCTATGTGGATTTAAAATCCTGGTGGCTACGTGGACTGGAAATTGGCATCGTATTATTGGTGATTTATATGGGTGTGGGCGGACTGTGGATGAAAGTTATTGGTTATTATTAAAACAGGGCCTTATTATGTTATCTACTTTGTCAAAAAAGATGCTTATGTGTCTAACCGGATTGTTCCTAGCGTTCTTCCTGCTGATTCACTTTTTAGGAAACTTACAGTTATTCTTGCCACAGGAGCAAGCACATTTACAGTTTAATGCCTACTCTCATTTTTTAGCTGGTAACATCTTGATTAAAATCATCTCATATGTACTTTATGCCAGCATTCTTCTCCATGCATTAGACGGCCTTGTGATCACCTTAAAAAATAGAAAGTCAGGTGCTGTTTATGAATCGGACCATCGGGGAAGGGCGAGCAAATGGTACTCGCGAAACATGGGAATTTTGGGAACCTTGATTCTTATTTTTTTGGTCATCCATTTTCAGAATTTCTGGTATGTATACAAATTTGGTGCTCCACCGCTTGACAAGCGGGGCAACAAGGACTTATATGTCCTGGTGATTGCAGTCTTTCAGCAATGGTGGTATGTGCTTATTTACGTCTTGTCTATGGTAGCTTTATGCTATCATCTCGTTCACGGCATACATAGTGCAATTCGAACCTTGGGATTGTATCATCCAAAATTTGTGAAATGGTTTAAGATCGTTGGGATTGGCTATTCGATCGTTATAAGTACGGGATTTGCACTGATGCCTATTTATATATTCTTTACAGTAAAATAAAGGAGAGAAATCATGATATTAAATTCGAAAATACCGGAAGGACCATTGGAGGAAAAATGGACACGCTATAAGAAGACTGCCAAATTAGTTAATCCTGCCAACCGAAAAAAATTGGATGTTATCGTCATCGGTACCGGATTGGCAGGTAGCTCTATTGCAGCTTCCCTTGGGGAGATGGGGTATCAGGTTAAATCCTTTTGTTTTCAGGACAGTCCGAGACGGGCGCATTCAGTTGCTGCTCAAGGGGGTGTCAATGCTGCTAAGAATTATAAGAATGATGGTGACAGTGTCTACCGGATGTTTGTTGATACACTAAAAGGTGGGGATTTTCGTGCCCGAGAAGCAAATGTATACCGTATGGCGGAATGCTCACTAAACTTGATAGACCAAGCCGTAGCCCAGGGTGTTCCATTTGGGCGAGAATATGGGGGCTATTTAAACAATCGCTCTTTTGGGGGAGTACAGGTAAGCCGTACCTTCTATGCAAGGGGTCAAACAGGACAACAACTCCTTTTGGGAGCGTATCAGGCACTTATGCGTCAGGTAGGTAAAGGTGCGGTAGAACTTTTTGCCAGACATGAGATGCTGGATATTGTTGTTATAGACGGAAAGGCGCGTGGGGTAATTGTACGTAATTTAGATACTGGTGAAATCGAACGGCATGCCGCTCACACAGTCATATTAGCAACAGGAGGATATGGTAAAATATATTATCTATCGACCTTAGCCATGGGGTGTAACGGTTCTGCGATCTGGCGAGCACATAAGAAGGGCGCATTAATGGCTTCTCCTAGCTGGATTCAGATTCATCCAACTTCGTTGCCACAATCTGGCGATTACCAGTCTAAATTGACTTTAATGTCAGAATCGTTACGTAATGACGGAAGAATTTGGGTGCCCTTAAAACAGAATGAATCACGAGAACCTAATGCCATTCCGGAGGAAGAAAGAGATTACTATTTAGAACGGCGCTATCCCGCATTTGGCAACCTGGCTCCGAGAGATATTTCATCGCGGGCAGCTAAAGAGCGGATCGACGCCGGCTTTGGCATTGGTCCACTTAAAAATGCAGTTTATCTTGATTTTGCGAAAGCTATTCGGGCGCAAGGGAAACAGAAAATACAAGAGAAATATGGTAATCTATTCGATATGTATGAAAAGATAACCGGATATGACGCTTATAAAGAGCCGATGATGATTTCGCCCTCAGCGCATTTCTCTATGGGGGGGTTATGGGTGGACTATGAACTGATGACGAGCCTACCCGGTTTATTTGCTTTAGGGGAGGCTAATTTTGCAGATCATGGTGCCAATAGGCTTGGTGCAAATTCGCTACTTCAGGCATCTGTAGATGGTTATTTTATTGCTCCTTACACCATTGCCAATTACTTGGCAAACGAAATTCACACGGGTAAAATTTCAACGGATCATATCGAGTTTGACCGTGCTGAAGAACAGGTTAGAAAACAGATTGAAGTGTTGCTGAATATTAAAGGCAGTAAAACTGTCGATTATTTTCATAAAACACTGGGTAAGCTACTTTACGATTATTGTGGTCTCGCACGGAACGAAAAAGGGCTTCACTATGCTATTGATGAGATTAAAAAACTCAAACAAGAATTTTTTAAAGAGGTTATTGTCAGTGGCGAGGCCAATACCTTAAATACTGAACTGGAAAAAGCGGGACGCGTAGCAGATTATTTTGAAATTGGTGAACTTATGTGTTACGACGCATTAACACGGAATGAATCGTGTGGAGCACATTTTCGCGAAGAATATCAGACTGCCGACGGGGAGGCATTAAGGAATGACGCCGAATATCAATTTATCTCCGCATGGTCCTGGAGGGGTGAAAATGAAGAACCGGAGCTAATCCGGGAGCCATTGACTTTCGAGGAGATACAACCAACTGTAAGGAGCTACAAATAAAAGTAACGATTATGGATTTACATCTTAAAATATGGCGACAAAAGGATCGCAATGCTGCTGGTAAATTAGAGACCTATACATTAACTGACCTCAATCCGCATATGTCATTTTTGGAAATGCTGGATACATTAAATGAGCAGCTTATCACGCGTGGGGAAGAGCCTGTGGAGTTTGACCATGATTGTCGCGAAGGGATTTGTGGACAGTGCGGAATGATGATCAATGGTATTGCACACGGCCCCCTTAAACATACAACGACTTGTCAGCTGCATTTACGTTCATTTAGAGATAAAGATACGATCACCATTGAGCCTTTTCGTTCAGCTGCATTTCAGGTAAAAAAAGATCTAAAAGTGGATCGGTCGGCATTTGATAGGATTATTTCATCAGGGGGATTTGTCTCCATTAATACAGGGCAAGCTCCGGACGCAACGGTTATTCCAATTTCTCATGAGCTAGCGGAATCGGCATTTGACTCTGCAGCGTGTATTGGCTGTGGTGCCTGTGTAGCAACTTGTAAAAATGGTAGTGCTGCTCTATTTACTTCCGCAAAGATTACCCATATGGCTTTATTGCCCCAGGGAAAGGAAGAACGTAGCCAACGCGTTTTAAATATGGTCAAACAAATGGATAAAGAATCCTTTGGTCATTGTTCAAATACAGAAGCCTGCGAAGTGGAGTGTCCACAAGGTATATCAGTTTTGAATATAGCACGGATGAATTTTGAGTATAACAAAGCGCTATTTTTTAAAAAGAAGTAAAAACCGTCGCGCGTGTAACGTAACAAAAAATGGCACGATTGTTTCTACTGTAGGATTTAGATTCAAAAATTAAGGCCATTAGAAAGCCACCATATTGTATTGAATAGGTAGAACCTTATCCCTGAAAATGGGGATTTGTATTATTTTATGGTTGACAAAAGGGTTTTTGTATTAATTTTGAAAAAAAGAAACTCATTAAAGTTATAGCGATTGATATGAAGTGTAGTAGGATGTTTGTTGTACTTTTCACATGTAGTATAGTGTTTGGTATGACCGCATGTAAAGATTTTTCAAATAAAGTCTTAGGAAAAGGAGATTTGAAAGATACAGTTACCGAGCAACTGGCGGCTAAGGAAAAGGTGCCACATTTGTTAAATCGATGGGATTCACTTCAAAAAAATCAAATTCAGTTTACTATTGACAGTTTACATCCCATCCCAATCAAGCAGCAAAAGCGCGAACTCAAAGATTCGTTACGCAAAGCTTTTGATACACATCCAAAACATATCTATTTAACTTTCGATGACGGGCCGTTAATCGGTAGTGCTTTTATCGATTCAATTGCGAAAGAGAAAAATATTAAAGTGAGTGTATTTCTGATTGGCAAGCACGCCAATATGAGCAAAGGCCGAAAACGTGATCTCGCACGCTATGAATCGAATCCTTTGGTAGCCTGTTATAACCACAGCTATACTCACGCAAATAATCAGTACTCAAGATTCTACAATAATCCACAACATGCGTTTGCGGATTTTGATAAGAATGAAAAGGATCTTAATTTAAAACATAAAATTGTCAGACTTCCAGGCAGAAATATCTGGATATATGATAATGTTCGTAAAATTGATCTTAAAAATGGATCTAGTACGGCGGACCTACTTCACAAAAATGGCTATACCATATATGGCTGGGATGTGGAATGGCGACTTAATAGTGTAACTGGTATACCTATTCAAAGCCAGGAGTCTACGCTATCCCATATTCGGAATTATATGAACAATAAAAGCTCAATGGTACCGAACAATGTAGTTTTCTTGATGCATGATGATATGTTTCAAACGCAGAAGGGGCAACAGGAACTAACCTCTCTAATTGATGCGTTAAAAAAAGAGGGTTATCAGTTTGAATTTATGCAAGATTATCCGATTAAATATTAATTGGTATCGTTGATTAGCATTGGTAATAGAGCAGAGTTTGGTTTAGGAAATAATACCAAACTCTTTAGGATAGCGAACAATGCCATGTATACCTTTTAGGGAATTTTCAAATAGTTCCTTTGCCAGACAATTTTCATCAGGAGCATCAAATGGCAGTTTTATAGCATAAACTGATGCAGGTACGTATCCAAATTTAGGGTAATAATCTGCATGACCAAGGAGAATGATCGATCTAAAACCTAATTCTTTTGCAATTTGATGGGAATAAAGAATTAGTTTGCTTCCAACTCCCTTCCCTTGAAATTGCGGCAGCACAGCCACGGGTGCCAATGCAAGAGAATTTTGTATTTGTTGGTTTTCATGATTCACAATCTGAATTTTTGTGAGAAGAAGGTACCCCATTATCTTTCCTTCAATTTCTGCTATTATTGATAATTCTGGTATAAATTCTGGCGATCGCCTTAGGCTATCTACTAATATTTGTTCTTGATGATCACTGTGTTGTTCATTTTCAAATGCCAATTGAATCAAATCAAATACGAAAGGTATGTCGCAAGGCTCTTCTTTTCTAATTTTTACATTCATCCTTTAATTAAGTTTTCTGGATCCTAGTATTTCTTCGCTATTAATATAGTCAATTCCTATACTTGTTTTTGTGTATACATAGT
>JALAGS010000099.1 GCA_022712315.1 Sphingobacterium sp.
CCCAGTTATTACTGGAGAAAAGAAAATGTTTCATTTTGATGATGAACATTTTTATCCAGCTCAAAATGCGATTGACATGTATCATCGTTATAAAGAAGATATTGCCTTGTTTGGCGAAATGGGCTTTAAAACCTATAGTTTATCGATCGCTTGGAGCCGTATTTTCCCATTAGGGGATGAAACTGAGCCAAATGAAGAAGGCTTGAAATTCTATGAAGATTTATTCAAAGAATGCCGCAAGTACAATATTGAACCGCTTGTGACAATTACTCACTTTGATTGCCCGATGCATTTAGTGGAAAAATATGGTGCATGTCGCAGCCGTGAAATGGTTGGCTTCTATGAAAATCTATGTAATGTAATTTTCAACCGCTACAAAGGCTTAGTAAAATACTGGTTAACATTTAACGAAATTAACATGATTTTTTAATCTAAAATTCACAGAAACGTTACACGCTTAAAATATGCAATGAAAAATGCTGGACATAGCGATTTTATCCTTTAGGCGGAGTGCCTAAAAAAGTAGGTTTTTACAGGGATTTAAAATGGATTTAAATCCCTGTAAGCGTCAAATTTTATAAAACTTTATGTTTTCGGAAGAGTCAACATCCGATCATGGAGGAAATCCCGAATAGGGCGTTAAAATTGTAAACTAGCATTTAGACAAAACTGTCTTCCGTTATACGTTGGTAGTACAACATAGCTCTTTTTCGAATTCTGTAATCGACTATCAACCAAAGGTAACAGCCAATAAGCAATTTTAGTACTTAAGATACCGACCCCTGCTCCCATCGCGATATCCGAGAACCAATGCTTATCATTATACATCCGCAAATAACCGGTACCTGCGGCAACAGCATAGCCCGCTATTCCGTACCAAATAGACTCCTGACTATATTCTTGCCAAAGCAATTCTGCACCAACAAAGGCTGCAGCAGCATGCCCTGACGGAAAAGAATTGTTCGCAGAACTATCTGGTCGCCAAACAGGAATGGTGGATTTCATAATTTTCACGGTTGAAGTCATAATAATATGGGAAACCGCTGTCGTAAACAGGCGTTGTTTAAGGTTATGCTTCGCAGGTATCCCGGCCGCATCCAGAACAAAAACTCCGGCAGTTCCGGCAAAGCGGGTGAAATCGTCCAATTTAATTCTTCGGCTATTCCCTCTCGAAACTCCGTCTCTAATGTCTTCATCTATCCCTTTCAAAAAGGGACTTCCTTTGGCAACTATACCATACGTGATCAATCCCACAGGAACAGCCAATTCTTTGTAAGGAATTTTCTTAAAAAAATGAGACCCGCTGCTCGAATCCGAAGGTTGCTCAGACAGGATTTGAGCAAATGAGTTAACCTGTATTACAAAAAGTAAAACCAGGATGCAATAAAAAGTAATGTATCTTTTGTAATCGATCATTTTATCCTTGATTTATTTATCGTGCGCAAAGATACTATTAATTTATCCAGTAGAAAAAGCTCCGGAGCCTTGTCAACGAAGGAACAAAGTTTTCATGTCGATATTCGTGCTATTGATCTCCAAACAAGCAGTGTTTTTCAAAAGCTATACACGGTGCTGATTTGGCCAGGGCTTACCCTCATCCGTTTCACATAACAATTTCAAACTTCGGAGAAAAGCGCCCCAGGTGTAGCTGCATTCGGCAAACATAGCTGAGTAGGCTTTCCAATCATCGTGCTGAAAGAACAACAAAGTTCCACAACTGCTACTACCCTGCTCAAACTGTCCCTGCATTTCAGGATAGAGGGATAATAATGTTTCCTGATCACCGAACAAAAGTTCAAAAGAAATTGAAGTTCCGATCCATTCATCTGCTCCCGCAATACAAAACCATTTAACCGTTCGAAAGGGCTCAAGCTTTTTGATTTCCATGGCTTTGAAATAGCCGTCCCCAAAAGTAAAGCGTGAAACAGTTCCATTCTCCGCCTTTGAAATAGTAAATGGAGTCCACCAAGAAGATAGGCCTTCTTGCGTACTAATAGCTCGATAAACAACCTCTTTGGCAGCACAAATCCATACAGTATGACGAATATTAGGCATAAGCATTTTTCCTTTATAACTAATGAGAAGAAAAAAGTCCGCTGTTGCATGCACTTATGTAAACAGCGGACTTTAGGTTCAGCATTTATAAATCATCAAAATCCGATAGTAACACCATTTGCAATCACCGCATCTTTTTTCACGACAACGATACCATCACATATCATGTGGGTCTCAAAGTCGCCATCATTCAGACCTGGCCCACCAATGATGCGAACATCGTCTCCGATACGACAGTTCTTATCCAGGATTGCATTTTCAATATAACAGCGTTTTCCAACACCTACCGGTGGTGGTTTCTGTGTATTTCCCAGTTCAAGCACCTCTTCCAATTGCTCATAGTAATCTGTCCCCATCATATAGGTCGATTTAATAACCGTTCCCTCTCCAATGCGGGAACGGATCCCAATCACAGATCGTTCCAGTTTATCTCCATTTAAGATACAACCATCGGCAATCACTGTATTGTTTAATGTTGTTCCCGAAATTTTGGAAGGCGGAAGCATTCGCGCCCGTGTATACACTGTCTCATTAAACAAATTGAAATCCGGAATATCATCGGTTAATCCAATATTTGCATCAAAAAAAGATTTGATAGTCCCAATATCGGTCCAATAGCCATCAAATTGATAACTCAACACCCGAAGGGCTTCTATAGCATCGGGTATAATTTCCTTACCAAAATCCATTCCTGGATTTGCAATGAGAAGGTTGCGCAATATATTTTTTGAGAAAACATAAATCCCCATGGATGCCAAATAATGCCCTCCCTGTTTGTGCAGATCTTCCGAGACCTCAGAGGTCCAGTTTAATACTTCCTCTTTATCGGGTTTTTCGACAAAGGCTGTAATCTCATTGGCTTCATTGGCTTTTAGAATGCCAAATCCAGTAGCATCTTTGCCATTCACGGGTATAGTTGCAATGGTAACATCCCCACCATTGTCTACATGGAAATCTATAAGCTTTGAATAATCCATCTGATACAGTTGGTCGCCAGACAACACCAGAATGTAATCATAATCCACATTCAGCAGATGTTTCTGTGTACGTCTGACAGCATCGGCTGTTCCTTCAAACCAGCGATCGCCCTCATTTGTCTGCTCCGCAGCCAGAATGTCAACAAAGCCCTTACTAAAAATACTAAAATTGTAAGAATTTTTGATGTGTGTGTTCAAAGAGGCTGAATTGAACTGCGTTAATACGAAGATCTTGTTATAGCCAGAATTCAAACAGTTCGAAATCGGAATATCTACCAAACGATATTTTCCAGCTATAGGGACTGCTGGTTTCGAACGTTGTTGTGTCAATGGGAAAAGGCGCGACCCTCGACCTCCTCCCAATACAAGGGAAACTACTTTGTGTATCATACCTCAATCCATTAATTGGTTATAAAATTGTTATCTTCAAGAATAAGGACCTTATCTGGTTTACGCTTGGGATCCTTTAAATTCAGGTTTAAGAATCCTTATTAAATTAGCAATTTTCCTGTAAAGAAGCAAATACCAATTTTGATCAGGTTAAAATCCAAATAAGCCACTAAATAGAAAAAGACAATAGATATAGCCAACGAGTAAGAGATTGACGCCTATTTGCGGGTATTTCTTTTGAGTAAATAGCCATATAATTTCTATAAAGGCATAAATAGACAAAGGTACCGCAAGACTGACGGTCATAAAATAAAGTAAATATCCAGCCCCTAGCCCATCATTTTGTCGCTTAAGAATCAAATAAGGAGCAATAAGTATCAAGAAGGCAATACACACCACAGAAAACCGGATAAAAAAATGTCGCTTTAATTTCTTATCCCTTTTAAGAGGTTTATACACAAACAGCGCTGAGCCCGTTATATATATAGCTAACAACAAGTAACCGATATATTGATGCGCTTCCTCCAGGCCGTTCCAATTTTGATTCGCATAGGCAAGACCAACAATTAGAAATAAAACAATAAATAAGACTACTTTAATATAATTCATTTAAAAACATCGGGGTATTGTCCCTGCTAAAGTATTTGAACGCTATAAATTTTAATATCGTATGGTATGCAACTGAAATTCAATAATTCCCTTCCTAACCAATAGTTTTGCCTACCAAAATTTGACAGCAAGGTCACAGCTTCAACAGCACTTTATAAACCATTGATTTAGGAAATCCGCTTAAATATGGATACCCGCCGCAAAAATAACTATTTAATCAAATAATTATAATTACCTGCAAATAATAAAGGCATTCATTAAATTTCTTAGATCGTTCAAAATTCAAAATTTCTACCAAATCACTTTATAATTTGTACTCCAAATTCGACATTCATACAATGAAGAGCGTTAATTTTAGCCACTATTGCTGTGGATACATTTGTTTAATATGAGCCAAATATAAAGGTATGCGCTATTTTAAAGTAATTCTAGTTTGTCCAATAGCCCTGTTACTATTGATGCTTTTTAGCCTGGCAAATGCACAGACAGCCAGCAATTTGGATTATTTTATCAGAAACGCCCAACTCAATAGCCCGCTATTAACAGACTACAATAACCAAATTCTTTCCACACGCATTGATAGCTTAAAACTAAGAGCTACTTATGGATTTATTGTCTCTGCTGAAGGTAATGCCAGCTATGCTCCCAGTAGCAAAGGCTGGGGCTATGACAACGCGTTAACGAATGGCCAATCCATCTTTGTTGGCGTCCGCGTATCACGAGAATTTATCACGCGGAGTAATCTCGCCACAAGACTCAATGCTTATAAAAGTAGTATCGCTCAAGTTGCAACACAAAAAGATATTGCAGTTCAAACATTAAATAGACAGATTACAGATCAATACATCACTACTTATACCAGTCAAAAACACATGAACCTGAGTGCTGAAATTATAGCTTTACTCGCCAAAGAAGATTTAATACTACGAAAATTGACGCAGAATGCGGCTTTTAAACAAACGGATTATCTTTCTTTTAAAGTTACCTTACAGCAAAATCAGCTCGCATTGCAACAACAAACTGCAGATTGGCAAAATAACTATGCCTTGCTCAATTATTTGTCGGGAATTATCGATACCAGCTTTCATGAACTTAATCCTCCGGATATGGGTGAAATATCCTTTTTTCCCGATTTTAAAGAAAGTGTGTATACAACCTCCTTTCAAGCTGACAGTACAAAACTGGCTAATGATGCGAAAGTTATTGAATACGATTACAAGCCAAAGGTAAATGTCTTTTCCGACGGTGGCTATCAATCATCGCTTACCCATACCCCATTTAAAAATTTTGGTGCTAGTATGGGTATTTCAGTCTCTTTACCGATCTATAACGGGCATCAGAAACAGCTCCTATTACAGCAAAATAACCTTGCCTTACAAAGCCGAAAAAAATACCTGGAACAAACGCAGCATCAGTATCAACAGGAGGTATTTAATCTACAAAATCAGGCTAAACAGTATAATAGCATGTTGGGCACGGCAATACAGCAAATTGAATATGCGACAACTTTAGTTGCGGCCAATGCTAAACAGTTACCCACTGGGGATGTGAAAATGGTCGATTTCATTCTGTCCATTAATAATCTTCTCAACCTAAAAGCGAATATCATTCAATATAACAATGCATTGTATACACTTAAAAATCAGATGAAATATCTCATCATTCAATAATTATGAAACTTCTCATCGCCATAGTCATATGCTCTTATTTGCTACTTTCTTGTCGTTCAGAAAATAGTGAAACGGCTAACGCGTCTGATCAGATCACAAAACCGGCAACCGAAGTCGACATTGCGTTCCCGTCAGATACAGCTAAGCTCGCCAATATCATTACTCTTAATGCGACAGCGTCCTATTTACTAAAGTCAGATGTAAAAGCCAATACCAATGGATATATCACAAAGATAACGATCAAAATGGCTGATCCGGTCAACAAGGGCATGCTGCTATTTGCTTTAGAAACAAAAGAAGCGAGGGCCCTGGGCAATACGATCAATAAATTGGATCAGTCTTTTCATTTCAACGGCAACGCAAATGTAATAAGTCCAGCAACAGGTTATGTCGCTATGCTTAATCACCAAATCGGTGACTACGTTCAAGATGGTGAGATTTTAGCAACGATAACCGATGCAAATAGTTTCGGCTTTGTGGTCGACGTCCCTTACGAATATCTCCAAATTGTAAAAAATAAAAAAGTACTACCCATTACCTTACCAGATGGTATCGTTCTACAAGGTACCATTGCCAAGGTTATGCCCACTGTGGATGCAATCTCCCAAACGGTAAAAATTTTATTGAAAGTCTCTGCCAATGACATTCCCGAGAATCTTATCGGTACAATTAGTTTCTCAAAAAATTTAGATTATGGCCTTTCTGTTCCCAAGATGGCGGTATTGAGTGACGAAGGACAGACATCTTTCTGGGTAATGAAACTGATTAACGATTCCACTGCCGTAAAAACAATCATTGAAAAAGGTATCGAAACAGATAAATTCATTCAGGTAAAATCTGGTGATTTAACAATAAAAGACCCGGTGTTAATATCGGGGAATTTTGGATTGAGCGACACAACTACAGTACATATCGCAAAATCTAAAAAAAGGTAAAACCAACAGGATCTTGGATTCCTCAAAATCATTTTCTCATGAAAAAGACTTTTTTTGTCACTTTTAAAGTTCCACTGCTCGTCACCATCCTTCTTGTCATTATGGGCGGTATATATGCCTATTCCAAGATCCATGCTGCACTATTCCCACAGATCACTTTCCCAAAAATAAAAATTATAGCAGATGCCGGGCAACAGCCCATTGACCAGATGACTGTTGGTGTAACCAAAATACTGGAAGATGCAATCAAAAAGGTCCCTGATTTGCAATTACTCAAAAGCACGACCAGTAGAGGAAGTTGCGAAATATCGGCTTTCATGTCCTGGGATATGAATATTGATCTTGCCAAACAACAGATAGAAAGTAGCATCAACCAGATACGAAATCAATTGCCTAATGATATAAACATTACGGTAGAGAAAATGAATCCTGCTATTTTACCCGTCATCGGATATTCGTTAAACTCGAATGCACTCGATCCAATTGAGCTAAAGCAACTCGCATTATATACCATTAAACCATTTCTTTCGCAAGTCCCCGGAGTCAGCGAGGTACGTATTATCGGTGGTCAGGACAAAGAATATCGGGTATTGATGAATCAACAGGTCATGACCCGGCTGGGCATCACTTCAAGCAAAATAGAACAAGCCATCAATAGTACAAACTTCATCAAATCCAATGGCTACTCTGCTGATTTCCGTTTTCTATATCTCACGTTGACGGATGCTCAAATACGCAATGAAGCACAATTGCAAAACTTGGTTATCAGCAACGATGGAAATCGTATCGTTAAGTTAGGCGATATCGCCCAAATTATGGTACACCAAGCCAAGCAGTACATTAAAGTAAATGCGAATGGTCAGGAAAGTATTTTACTTGCCATTGTTCAACAACCTAATGCCAATGTTGTCGATTTGACCGCCGCAATGGAGGCAAAAATTGGTGCGCTGCAAAAAACATTACCAAAAGACGTTACATTAAAACCTTACTATGTTCAGGCAGATTTTGTGAAAGATTCAATAAAAAGCGTAACGGATGCCTTATGGATTGGACTATTATTGGCAATTGCCGTAGCAGTTATTTTCTTGCGTTCCTGGAAAGCGAGCCTCGTTATACTAATAACTATTCCGATAACACTGGCGCTTACGATTTTGTTGCTTTACACGATGGGGCAAACCTTTAATATCATGACATTAGGAGCCATTGCAGCAGCTATCGGACTTATTATCGATGACGCCATTGTCGTTGTGGAGCAAATACACCGTACACACGAAGAACATCCGGAAGAAACGGCTACGACACTGGTGCAAAAAGCCATAAATTATTTGCTAAAAGCCATGATCGGATCATCGCTGAGTACCATCGTGATATTTCTACCGTTTATGTTAATGAGTGGCGTAGCAGGAGCTTACTTCAAGGTTATGACAGATACTATGATCTTAACACTCCTATGTTCCTTTTTCGCAAGCTCTGTTTTACTTCCTGTAATTTATCTCTTTTTTTCGTCCCAGAAAAAAGACGCACGGCCCTCGCCGCATCATGACGTCAAAGAACGTAAATGGGTAGGATTTTTTCTAAAACATTCCTGGCTAAGCTATTCTTTCATCATCCTTTTAATACTTTGTACAATTGTAATCCTACCAAAGATCAGTACCGGTTTTCTACCCGAAATGGATGAAGGCAGTATCGTTCTCGATTATAACTCTCCTCCCGGCACTTCGTTGGAAGAAACAGACAGGGAATTAAAACAGGTTGAAAAAATAATCACCGCCATACCTGAAGTCGAAGCCTATAGCCGTAGAACAGGAACGCAAATGGGCTTTTTTATAACGGAACCCAATCGAGGCGATTACCTTATTCAACTAAAAAAACAGCGCAACAAAACAACCAATGAAGTCACAGATGAAATACGAAATCGCATTGACGCATCAGGGCTGCCGTTGACCGTAGACTTTGGACAAGTGATCGGTGATATGCTTGGTGATCTAATGAGCAGTGTCCAGCCCATAGAAATCAAAATCTTTGGAACAGACCAAAAAACAATTCAAGTTTACGCAAAAAAAATAGCTAAAATCGTACAAAAGGTCAATGGTACTGCCGATGTATTTGACGGTATTATAATCGCTGGCCCGTCAATTATCGTCAATCCCAAATTTCCAGTGCTGGCGCAGTACAATATCTCACTCGCCGATTTTCAAAGCCAGTTGCAGGCCAACTTAGATGGAAATGTTGTAGGCAACATCTTTGATAAGGTACAATATACACCAATCCGTTTACTTTATAATTCACGTACCAACCAATCTCTCAGTGACATCAACAACAGCATGATTGCCCTCCCAAATGGCGTCCTAAAGCCGTTGAGCGAATTTGCGAATGTTACAGTCACAGCTGGAACAGCAGAGATCAATAGAGAAGATCTTCAATCATTGGGTATTGTGACTGCGAGACTGGACAACGGGGATCTGGGTGGAACGATCCAATCAATCCGACAACACATCGACCAGCAAATTAAACTGCCAACAGGTTATTCCATTGTCTATGGTGGAGCCTATGCCGAACAACAACAGTCCTTTAAAGAATTATTGACTATTTTGCTCATCTCCTGTTTATTGGTTTTTGCTGTGATGCTATTTCTATTTAGAAATTTTTTACTTGCCCTTATCATCTTATTTATTTCAACATTGGGTATTTCCGGTGGGATTATACTGCTTTACCTCAGCAATACTCCGCTCAATGTCGGTAGCTATACCGGCCTCATTATGATGGTCGGAATAATTGGGGAAAATGCTATTTTCACTTATCTGCAATTTCACGAAACATTGGCGACCAAAACAAAAACACAGTCAATAATTTATGCGATCAGCACACGGCTTCGGCCTAAACTCATGACTGCTATCGGTGCCATCATTGCACTCATGCCGCTGGCCCTCGGCATTGGTACAGGAGCGCAGATGCATCAGCCACTGGCCATCGCTGTGATAGGCGGATTTATTGTTGCTTTACCGCTATTGCTTATTGTCTTTCCAACTTTACTGAATAAAATCAAATTTCAACATGATGTATAAATGGAGCTATCTATCTTACTCCCTTGATTTAGTTGCCCTTATATGACTAGAGATTTTCATCAAAAACGAACGTGATTTGACGTAATATTTAAGTAAATTGCCAGCGGACATCGAATAAAAAAATTAATATGAATGCTTCACTGCTGGATGGAAACTATTGGGATGATCGTTATAAAAACAAAGAAACAGGTTGGGATATTGGCTATCCGGCTCCTGCTATCGTGAGCTACGCTGAAGAATCCATTACCAAAAATGCGTCTATTTTAATTCCCGGCTGTGGAAACGCCCATGAGGCGAAGGCTCTTCTCGATAAAGGATTCAGTCAAATTACGTTACTTGATATTGCCCCTACCTTGGTTGAAAAAGTCAGCAAAGAATTCGCTAGTAACCCCCATATCCAAATTGTATGTCAAGATTTCTTTCAGCATCAGGGCCAATACGACTACATTATTGAACAGACCTTTTTTTGCGCCCTAAATCCGTCATTACGCAGTAACTATGTACAGCAAATGCACACCCTGCTGAATCCTAAGGGTATCCTTTCAGGATTATTGTTTAAACGGGAATTCGTTCAACAGGGGCCTCCTTTCGGCGGAAATCAAGCGGAATATCAGCAGCTATTCGAATCTCAATTTGACATTTTGCAACTGACAGATTCCACCAATAGCATTCCGCAAAGACAAGGAAACGAACTATTTTTTGAACTACGTAAAAAATAGCCACTTACGACCGCGGCATGACTTGATAGGTTGGATCTTCCATGATATTGACCACCACAATACCCGCGGCATTTTTCAACAGGGAGCGACAATCCTCACTGAGATGCCAAAGCTCTATTTTCTTCCCTTGTGCAGCGTAGCGCTCGGTAATTTTGTTGAGCGCATCGACAGCAGACATATCCGCTACCCGACTTTCCTTAAAATCTAAAATAACACGTTCGGGATCTTCTAATACATCAAATTTATCCAAAAAATTAGCTGTGGAGCCGAAGAAAAGCGGGCCGTAGATTTCATAATGCTTAACACCGTCGGAATCCATATATTTTCTTGCCCGAATACGCTTTGCATTATCCCATGCAAATACGAGTGCAGCTATTACCACACCAACAAGCACAGCAAGTGCCAAATTATGGAGGACCACCGTAATTCCTGCGACAAGCATCCCAACGAAAATATCGGATTTCGGAAATTTATTGACAATACGTAGGCTCACCCATTGGAAAGTGCCGATCGCCACCATCATCATCACGCCCACCAGCGCAGCCATAGGAATCTGCTCAATAAAAGGCGCTCCGACCAAAATAATCAAAAGGATTGTTATTGCACCAATAAACGAGGAGAGTCTTGTCCGCGCACCAGCGTTTAAATTAACGAGTGTTTGGGCAACCATGGCACATCCGCCCATGCCTCCAAAAAAGCCATTGATTGTATTTGCTATACCTTGTGCCATGGATTCACGGTTCGCATTTCCTTTAGTCGCTGTAATTTCATCTACCATATTAAGTGTCAAAAGCGACTCCACAAGTCCCACTCCCGCCATCACCAAGGAATACGGAAAAATCAGCTGCAATGTTTCCCAATTCCAAGGAACCGTAGGCACATGTAAATGCGGTAAAGTTCCACTGACAGACGCAATGTCTACGACTTTCTTTGTTGGAATACCCAATAGCGATACTAAGCCAAACACAATCAAAATGGCTACCAACGAGGCAGGGATGGCCTTTGTGATGCGTGGAAATCCGATCACAATCAGCATCGTCAATAAAGTCAGTCCACCCATGATGTACAAAGTTGTTCCCGACATCCATTCCATCCCCTCTCCGGTATTCACTTTAAATTGGACCACCTGAGCCATAAATATGATAATGGCCAATCCATTTAAAAAACCGTACATAACAGGCTGAGGAATTAAGCGTACAAATTTTCCCCATTTAAAGAGTCCCACTAAAAATTGCAGAAGGCCAGCCAATACGACTGCGGCAAAGAGATAATCGATTCCATGGCTTGCTGCCAGTGCCATCAAAACTACCACGGTGGCTCCCGCACCGCCGGAGACCATTCCAGGCCTGCCACCCAGAACGGAAGTAACCAAGCCCATTAAAAATGCAGCATAAAGCCCTGTCAAGGGTTGTAGTCCAGCCAAGATCGCAAACGAAAGCGATTCTGGAATCATGGTCATCGCAACCGTTAATCCCGCAAACAATTCGTTCTTAAGATTAACCGATTTTATATTGAATATATCAAAGGTATTGTTCATTTCGAAATTACTTGAACGCGATAAAGTGCAGCAAAGGTACTAATCACACAAACACTTTTATCCTATATTTGTTATTCTTTACAAATTTTATCGCAAAACAGTATGTTCATTTCGATCAAAAAACGCATTATCCCACATCATTATAACTTCTTTCTATTCGTCTGTTTGTTGCTTGTGCAGCTAGGATGGGTCGGGAGCAGTAGGGCCGCATTCCTTCTAGATAGCGATTCGCTAAAGACTTCAGATAGCCCATTTCGATCGAAACCTGCCGAAAAGTATACCTTGTCCCACTACGGGCAGCCCCAAGCATGGAACAAGCACCGTATCGATATCAAACAAACAGACAGCCTATTCGACTACCAAAAAAAGAATTTCTTGAGAGCAGGAATTGAATGGTTTTCCATCCAGGCCATTCCAGCCTCAGTCAATTACTTCATCCGAAAAGATCCTGTTTCCCATATTTCTTTCAAAAACTTTTTTAGCCATTTAAAGTTATCAGCGTGGACCTGGGACGATAATCTTTTTGCAACAAACCAAATGGCCCACCCTTATCACGGCCAGTTTTATTTCAATTCGTTTCGGTCCAACAACTATAGTTTTCTGCAATCAACAGCTGCAACCGTTGCCGGTAGCTATATCTGGGAAACTGCAGGTGAAACAGAACCACCTTCTATCAACGATATCATCAACACAAGCTTTGGCGGTACAATTTTAGGTGAAATGACCCATAGACTATCGCATCATATTCTCTCCCGTCCGAGTGTGACCAAAGGGCAGCGCAATAAAAAAGAGCTATTGGCCATGCTGATCAATCCGATAAATGGACTCAACCGACTTCTCGATGGACGCTGGGGCGATAAGGTCAAAGGTGCCGTTATCGACAGTTCTTTGGTGCACACCGAAGTTGAATTGGGACTAAGACGCTTTGACGCCAAGGAACACGACATATTAAATAAAGGAAAAAATGACATATATGCACGTATCAAATTGATTTACACCAATGATGATTTGGACAAAAAGAAACCATTTGATGACTTCTTTCTCAACTTGGAACTTGGATCAGATGACAGTTCCATCGTCAATGCAGTCAATGTCTATGCTTCGCTATATGGCAACCGTATTCTATCCAATTTAACAGGACGCCATCGTGGCATAGTGTCTGCTCATTTCGATTTCTTACGTAACGAAGCTTTTTACTATGGATCGCAGAGTATCAACTATAATGTCTTTTCCAATTTTAATATCGGAAGCCGCACCAAACTAACAACCATACTTGGTGGTGGCCCGGTGGTATTGGCCGCTGTACCCGATCCTTATCTCCATTTTGGTGAAAGCCGTACGTATGACTATGGCCCCGGAGCGGATGTTAGGGCTTCAGCCACATTAAGCACATTAAACCGCTTTAAATTTGGTGTAGACTATCGTGGGGGATATTTTGTAACGATTAGTGGCAACAAGTCCCACCATTTTTTACATACCGCATCCACGAGCGCATCCATGCGTATATGGAAAAACTTCGGTATCAACCTTTACTCGGGATACTTCAGATTAGAAGGTCATTATCAAGACCATAACAATGTGAATAAAGATTATCCTTTTGTTCGGATAGCACTCGCTTATAACTCCGAATACTAACGAATAAAAAAGGCTTAACTCGATGGGTTAAGCCTTTTTGTTAGTTAGTCCAATATTTCTTTAACGCCTCTTTCAAGCGTGGATCGTAACCGTAGATATCAGGATACGTAACAATTTTTCCGTCATCATCCAACCAGGTTGTATAATAGGTGATATAAACTGGCATCTGGCGTTTAAGTGTTACCCAACGCGACTTCGATATCGAATCTGTCGTAATTTCCTTTGCAATTTTTTCGGCCTGTTTTTCATTGTTAACGAGGTAAGATGCCAGATCAACAGGTTTTTCCACCCGCACACAGCCGTGGCTTACAGCGCGATTGCTTTGTCCAAACATTTGTTTCGCAGGCGTGTCGTGCAGATAAATGGAATATGGATTCTCAAATAAAAATTTCACATTTCCCAGGGAATTATCCGAACCGGGGTTCTGTTTAAAACGAAAGTTCTCGACAGAATCAGAATTCCAGTTAACAGTGGCTGGATCCACTTGCTTACCTTTGTAATAAGCAACCATATTGCGCGATGCCAAATAGTTTGGATTATTCCGGACACTTGCCAATAACTCTTTTTTAACGATACTGTTTGGAATGTTCCATACGGGATTCACCTGCATGGCATCCAACATGCCTTGCATAACCGGAGTTTCATGGTTCTCGCCTTTTCGTGTATAAGCAGGATTTTCTGTTTCACCCACACATACATTCATCAATTGGCTTGTCTTTCCGTCTTCCATAATATGCAGCCGCTGTTCAGGGATATTCACAAAGACATATTTTTCCGGAAAATCCTCTCCCATCCAACGCAATTTTTCCAATACCATTAGAACTTGGCTCCGTTGTGCATTCGATAGATTTCCATTTTGCAACAGATCCTGAAATTTAGCATAGTATTGGTTTTTAGGTTGGATATTGGCCAAAACAGTTCCAATTTTCACACTGTCTAACAAGTGTACAACTTTACTATAGTTCATACGCTTTTGAGGAACAAAATATCGTCCATAAAGACGCTTAGGATTGACAACACCATATTTTAGGCTACTTACATAAGCCACAAACCCATCTGTACTTAATAGATCAAGCTTAGCCAATAATGGATAAATCTCCGAAACATCTTTGGCTTTCAGCTTACGAAGAGAAAACAAGGTTTCCTTAATCGCAGTTGTATGGAAATAACTAGCTCGAATACCATGCGCATCACTCCGCTCAAAATAAGTTAACATGGTGTCAATACTACCATCAAAGAGGTGTTCGGCAATTAAAGTCATCCCTTCAGTAGAATCCGATAATTCCTTCATCCAGCTTGGATTAAGTAATTGAGATTTCTCCTTACCATACACTTCATGGAAAACTTTCACATAAGCAGCCGTATCAAAATCATGATAGGATTTCTGTTCAAACCCCTTCGCCAACACATCTCCATAAGTTGGCGGATTCTCTTTACAAGAAAAAAATACTACTGAAACAAACGAAATAAAAACTAAAAAACGTAACATACAACAAATCATGAAAAAGAAATGGCTTCGCAATAATGAAGCCATTTTCTGAGGACAAAGATAAATAATTCTTATGGTCTAAAGAATCTTACCTGTCATTGAATCACTACAGAATCAATCACTGTATTTTTTCAGGAAATCTTCGAGCAATTCCACCATCTCGGTATTCCCCAGAAATGCGGCAGAACGCTGATGTAAAGTTTTGGGCTCAATAGTTAAGATACGCTGGGATCCATTGGAAGCTTTGCCTCCAGCTTGTTCGATAATAAAGGCAATAGGGTTACATTCATACATCAATCGTAGTTTCCCGTTGGGGTGGGCAGAAGTTGTTGGGTAAAGAAATATCCCGCCTTTGAGTAGATTGCGGTGAATATCAGCCACCATTGAGCCGATATAACGCGACGCATACGGACGTTGTGTTGCGCTATCCTCCATTTGGCAATATTTTATATACTGTTTGACGCCGTTTGGAAATTTAGAGTAATTTCCTTCGTTAATCGAATAAATTTGACCTGCAGCCGGAATTTTCATATCAGGATGAGACAAACAAAACTCACCGATCGAAGGATCCAATGTGAAACCATTCACCCCCTTCCCCGTCGTATAGACCAACATGGTTGAGCTTCCGTAAATCACATAACCCGCGGCAACCTGTTTCGTGCCGTGCTGTAAAATATCATTGCTGTTACAAGATACACCTGTATCGGAAATTCGCCTGTAAATAGAAAAAATCGTTCCCACAGAAACATTGACATCAATATTGCTTGAGCCATCTAAAGGATCAATACACACAATATATTTGGCGTTTTTGGAAACGCCGGATTGGATATAAACCGGATTTTCATGTTCCTCTGACGCAACCACACAGCACTCGCCTCCACTTTGTAGCGCTTTAATAAACTGCTCATCCGCATAAACATCCAGCTTTTTTTGTCCTTCACCCTGTACATTGACCTGTCCAGCGTCACCTAAAATATCAACTAATCCGGCCTTATTAACCTCCCTATTTACAATCTTTGCGGCGATTCCAATATCGCGTAATAGTCGGGAGAGCTCCCCTTTAGCATATGGAAAATCGGCTTGTTTTTCAATAATAAATTGACCCAGTGTAGTTATACCACTCATAATATTGTTTTATTGGATATTTGTTGCACAAAGCTAAAAAAGTTAAATAAATTTTAGCAAACCCATCTCTTTCATAATTAGCATTTTAGCAGATTAAATACGCAATCGATTGCGTCAAATTTTGGAAACTTATCTTTGCTAAAACGATTATTAGCTATTAAAAAAACAATAAAAGCCTAAAAGCACTGGAGAAATTTCAATTAACAACCAGGAGAAAAAAAACAAAAAATGCTAAGTATTTGGTAATTTTGGCTAAATATTTTGATACAATGCAACAACTTTTACAACTTATCGAAAAAGAAAAATTAGGCAATCAGCTGGCAAAACAACACACCTTGATCATCGACGATAAACAGGTCGTTCATGGTGCCCTATTCATCATAAAAACTGCTCGAAAAACATTTAAGCTGATGATTCCTGCTCCTTTTCACGAAGAAATCCTGAAAAATAACGTAACGGTTAGTACCTTGATCAAACACCCGCAAGTGATGCTTTTATCTTAATTTCAGAGATATCCACGTATCCAGCTTACCCCATAAGCAAACAAAATGGGCCTCGATTTTGTTTATCATAGCGTGATTTCGGTGGATTTCTTTTGATATCACTTTCCGTCATCTAAAGGTGATAAAACCAGTTCTGTCGACACGATAGACGCCTACCGAAAAGACAGATTAGCGGGAGAAATTTTACAAGAAATTCTGATAATAGTGTAAAATTCCTTCCAATATAACCTTTAGCTTTATTCAACAAAGACAACGCTATGCAACACCATTATAAACTTTCCGGCATGTCCTGTGATGGATGTAGAACAACAATCGAACAGACATTGAATGATCTCCCTGGAGTACATGCCAAGGTCACTCTGGATCCACCCGGCATGGTAATAGACGCACAGGACCATATTCCGCTGCAACAATTACAGGAAATAATATCCAGATTGGGGCCATATCAAGTTAGCGAATTAGATGAGCACCCTACTAATATACAAACCGGCACCGGCCTATCCATGGTGGAGCAAACATCGGATAAATACGGCTGTCCCATGCATTGCGAAGGCGACAAGCTTTATGACTCACCAGGAAACTGCCCTGTATGCGGGATGCATTTGGTGAAACACGATTCAGCCTCACACAGCGATCGAGAACATCAACATGACCCGCCCATTCAGTCAAATACAGCAGTTCCTTCACCCCATAGTCACGTCCACAACCATCATAGCGCTGCACCTCAACCAAAGACAGCATCTCTGGCTGACAAAACAATTGACAGTACATCTTTGGATAAATATTATTGCCCCATGCATTGTGAGGGCGACAAACTTTATAACGAACCCGGGAACTGCCCCGTATGTGGCATGAACCTGGAAAAGGTCCCGGCATTAAAGACAAACCTTCAATATACCTGTCCCATGCATCCGGAGATTGTGCAGGATCATCCGGGAAATTGTCCCATATGCGGCATGGACCTGGTCCCTATAGCCAATGGAAATGACGAGGCAGACGATCAGACTTATCGCGATCTACGTATGAAATTATGGGTTTCTATACTATTTACGGTTCCTATATTTATACTTTCCATGGGCGAAATGCTGCCCGGCAATCCAATAGGCAAAATTATTTCGCCGAGCTGGTCCGGATGGGTACAGCTGGTGTTATCCTTACCAGTTGTTTTTTATACCTGCTGGTCTTTTTTTCAACGGGGTTGGATATCTTTCAAAACTTGGCGGCTTAATATGTTTAGCCTGATTGCACTGGGAGCTGGAGCCGCGTTTGTCTATAGTTTGGTCGGCCTATTTTTTCCACAAATCTTTCCCGCCGAATTAAAAAATCATCATGGTTACATTGCGCTTTACTTCGAGTCTGTTACCGTTATTCTGACATTGGTATTGTTAGGCCAAGTAATGGAAGCTAAAGCACATTCCAAAACCAATACAGCAATCAAAGAGCTGATTAAATTGAGTCCTTCCGAAGCTACCCGCGTAGAAAATGGAATAGATAAAAAAATTGGCATCGATCAAATTCAGCTTGGAGATGTACTTAAAGTAAAACCTGGCGACAAAATTCCTGTAGACGGTCAGATTACGGATGGCAACAGCAGCATTGACGAATCCATGCTGACTGGCGAACCCATACCAGTGGAAAAACAAGAAGGCGATCATGTCAGTTCGGGAACAATCAATGGCGACCGAAGTTTCCTCATGAAAGCGGAGCGCATTGGTTCAGATACACTCCTGGCTCAGATTATTCAAATGGTCAACAATGCAAGCAGAAGCAAAGCACCTATTCAGCGATTAACAGATAAAGTCTCCGAAATATTTGTTCCGATTGTCATTATCATAGCAATTTTGACATTTTTTACCTGGTGGCTTTGGGCTCCTTCTGCTTCTTTAGCATTCGGTTTTGCCAATGCACTTGCCGTACTTATTGTTGCTTGCCCTTGTGCACTGGGGCTCGCTACGCCGATGTCAGTGATGGTTGGCGTCGGTAAAGGTGCGAAACATGGTATCCTCATCAAAGATGCCAGCGCACTCGAGAAAATGAATCAGGTCGATGTGGTACTAACAGACAAAACAGGTACCATCACCGAAGGAAAACCCACCGTTGATGATATTCAGCCAAACTCATCCAGCAGCAAAGACGAAATATTGTCTTTGGCCGCCGCATTAAATGCCAATAGTACACATCCTTTAGGTCATGCCATTATCGAAAGAGCAAAAAAAGAAAATAGCATCACGGAAAGTACAGTTGTCGATTTCGAAAATGTTGCCGGACAGGGCATAAAAGGAAACATAGCCGGGAATAGTATTGCGCTTGGCAATCAACTGTTGATGGAGTCAATTGGTATAGCAATTCCGCATGACATCAAGCGAATGGCCGAAGATGCACAATTGAAGGGAAAAACGGTGTCCTTCCTTGCAAAAGGGAATAACTTATTGGGATACTTTAGTATATCAGATCAAATAAAGGCTTCTTCAAAGCGGGGAATTCAATACCTCCAACAGCACCATGTCGATGTGGTGATGCTAACGGGGGACAATATCCACACAGCGAGAGCTGTCGCCGAGCAAGTTGGCATCAAGCATTTCAAGGTCAATGCCCTGCCCAAAGACAAGTTGCAGGAAATTCATGCATTGCAGCAAAAAGGTCATGTGGTCGCCATGGCCGGCGATGGTATCAACGATGCCCCTGCCCTTGCTCAGGCTGATATTGGCATTGCAATGGGCACGGGTACCGATGTCGCGATACAAAGTGCCTCCCTGACTTTATTAAAAGGAGATCTTACCGGAATTGCCAAGGCAAAAGTTCTGAGCCATAAACTGCTTCGTAATATTAAGGAAAACCTAGGTTTTGCCTTTGTCTATAATATACTCGGTATTCCATTGGCGGCTGGACTGTTATATCCATCCTTCGGAATACTACTGTCACCGATGATTGCTGCCGCAGCGATGAGTTTCAGTTCAGTTTCGGTTATCTTAAATTCCCTACGCTTAAATCGTGCAAAGATCGACATCGATTAAAAACAGATATTCCCTATATTCGCTGTTATAATAACGACATATAGTTTACAGGAACATGCGTAATATCTTTTTAATCTTCATAACGGTAATCATCACAGTTGTCTGTGTCAAAAACCCACAATCGGTCGAGCTGAATTTTCTTGGAGAAACACAGATCGCGCTATGGAAGCTGCTATTGGCCTTTTTTATGGCCGGAATCGCATTTATATCACTCCTAAAAATCGGAAAAAAGAAACAGCAGGTGCACGAACAGGAAGATTTGGACGAATCGGGCGAAGAAAACAACGACCAGAAGTCCCAATTATCGGATGAAGACCGGGA
Source organism: Sphingobacterium sp. (assembly GCA_022712315.1). GTDB lineage: Bacteria > Bacteroidota > Bacteroidia > Sphingobacteriales > Sphingobacteriaceae > Sphingobacterium. The sequence goes on from JALAGS010000099.1 coordinate 20,045, forward strand.
ATTTCTCTCCTAAAAGAAAAAATAAATCACTAAAAATGAAGCCCTAAAGAGCTAGAACGCATTTTTATCACATAAATACTTGCGAGAAATAGGGATTAACCCTATCTTTGCATCACTTCAAACAAGGAACGGTAGTTCAAAAACAAAGAAGTAAGATTCCGTAGCTCAGCTGGTAGAGCAATACACTTTTAATGTATGGGTCCTGGGTTCGAATCCCAGCGGGATCACAAAAGAAAAGCTAATCGTAAGATTAGCTTTTTTTGTTTTAACCGGATTCAATTTAGAGAGAAGTGCTAGCCGGATTCGATCTTTTGGAGGTTCAATGATGTCCACGGTAACTTTGGGACTGAGCAGATTTTAGCAGGATTGCTTAAAAACAGCATAACAGTAGATACCATATTTCGCGAAGATGCTATCTACTGTTACTGGAAAAATTTTAACACCATTTAGTAAAGATTAAAGCTGCACCGCAGTATTTAAAGACTCTTAAAAGTAGTAATATTAATTACAGACTTTTTCTCAGCATCAGGAGCCATACCCTTGATCTGATCTCTCTGGATCATATCATTAACATCCCTTGCTTTGCCTTTTTCCTGCCCGTCAATAACTATTATATCATCAAGAGATTCAAGTTTTATCCAGCTACTTTCACTCAGAAGATATGGCTGGCCATTATATTCAAAAAGCACTTTACCTTTTTCCATCCTTAATGCAGTTAAACCTTTATTAAAAAGGTCTTTCTTTATCACTTCAGGAAGCCGATCCTTCGTTTTAGTATAGGATAAAGCGCCCATTCTTGTATCACTAAAAGGATTGGAATCATTAGCTCCACGTAGACCAACAATAAAATTAAATCCTTTCTTCAAAAGAGAAGGATGGACTCTTTCTGATTGTTTAAAATCTTTAAAACCGCTTTTTTTAAAAACAACCACTACAGGTTTGTCGTTTGAGGAAGCCATGCCTTCGTTGCTAAAATAACCTTTATCATCTGTTATCCCTATCTTTTTATCCTCAATAAATATATCTACACCTTCCAGCGGTTTATGATCCTGTGCGCTCAAAACAAGGCCACTTACCAGAAATTTCTCCATATCGGGAGTTTGTGAATAAATGTTATTAAATAACATTGTAAAAC
>JALAGS010000100.1 GCA_022712315.1 Sphingobacterium sp.
AGCTAGATCCCCAACCCCATCCAAGGCCGATAGACCAAGATGATCCCCAACCAGAGTTCCATCCCCAGCCCATTCCAAATGATGGCCCGTATCCGTACCAACCACCGAAGCCATAGCCATACCATGGATCAAAAAATGGGTCGAAATAGGTCATCCCTGGAGTTGCGTAATAAAAACGGTTGATACGATTAGCGTATTCGAGATCTTCATAGGAATCACTGTTGTAATCCTGATCGGAATATTCATCATCATAATAACCACCTTGTGCCTGTCCATTTGGTTGGGCCTGATCTGCATCCGTGTAATAATAATCTGGGCTTTGGTAAACCTTTTGTCTTGCTTGCCCACTATTGCCATAGACATCGTCGCCATAGATTTGCCTACTTGTACCGCAGGAACCTAGCATGAACGCTCCTGTTATGGCAAGTGCTCCGATAAATAATCTATTTTTTTTCATAATATCCTAAATCGTTATTTTCGATTATACAGCCTTATTTACTATCTTAGACGCAAATTTCTCGACGGGGTTTAATCGAAGTAATCAAAAATACAAATATTTTTTATTGAACGCTTTTCGTATTAGAATTGCAGACGAGATTTAACGTAAGAATGTTACAATAATTTATCAATTTCATATGAGTAAAGGAATAACAAGTCGTGCAGAAGATTATTCGCAATGGTATAATGAGCTTGTGATCAAAGCTGATCTCGCTGAAAATTCAGCTGTACGAGGCTGTATGGTGATCAAACCATACGGATACGCTATCTGGGAAAGAATGCAAGCAATCTTAGACAAAAGATTTAAAGAAACAGGTCATAGCAATGCTTATTTCCCTTTATTCATTCCCAAGTCGTTTTTTTCTAAAGAAGCAGCCCATGTGGAAGGTTTTGCTACTGAATGTGCAGTGGTAACACATTACAGATTAAAAAATGATGGCACAGGTAAGATTGTTGTGGATGAGGAGGCGAAGCTCGAAGAAGAGTTGATCGTGCGTCCGACTTCCGAGACGATTATATGGAATACCTACCGCGGATGGATTGAGTCTTATCGTGATCTTCCAATCTTGGTGAACCAATGGGCGAATGTAGTACGCTGGGAAATGCGTACGCGTCTTTTCTTGCGTACAGCGGAGTTTTTATGGCAGGAAGGACACACAGCTCATGCAACAAAAGAGGAAGCTATTGCCGAAACAGAACGCATGCTGGATGTCTATGCGGAGTTTGCTGAAAATATTTTAGCTGTACCCGTTGTACGTGGTAGAAAAACGGAAAACGAACGTTTTGCCGGGGCATTAGATACCTATTGTATTGAAGCTTTGATGCAGGACGGGAAAGCGTTACAAGCAGGAACGTCCCATTTTCTAGGACAAAATTTTGCAAAGGCTTTTGATGTGAAGTTTACTTCTAAAGAAGGAAAGCTGGAGCATGTATGGGCAACTTCTTGGGGTGTTTCTACGCGTTTGATGGGTGCATTGATTATGGCACACTCGGACGATCAGGGATTGGTATTGCCGCCAAAATTGGCGCCAATTCAAGTTGTTATCGTGCCGATTTTCAAGACTGAAGAAGAAAAAGCGCAGATTGATGGGTTTGTGAATCAGTTGACAAATGAGTTGAAGGTAAAAGATATTTCTGTAAAATATGATGATCGGGACACACAGCGTCCTGGTTTTAAATTTGCAGAATGGGAATTAAAAGGTGTCCCTGTACGTGTAGCTGTTGGCGCAAGAGATATGCAAAACGGTACTGTAGAGTTGGCGCGTCGCGATACACAAACGAAAGAAACGGTTGCTCAGGAAGGTTTAGCGGGAACTATTGCACAACTGCTAGATACAATACAGGAAAATATATACCAAAAAGCTTTAAACTTCAGAACATCTCATTTTACGGAGGTTAATTCTTATGATGAGTTTAAAGAAGTGCTGGAAGGAAAAGGTGGATTTATCTCCTGTCACTGGGATGGAACAACAGAAACGGAGAAACGTGTCAAAGAAGAAACCAAGGCAACGATCCGTTGTATTCCTTTGGACGCGAAAGAAGAGGAAGGTGTCTGTATCTTTACTGGAAAACCTTCGAATAGACGCGTGCTTTTTGCGAAAGCTTATTAATAGTTTCGTCGTATGAAGATACTCATTTTGGGATGCGGTTGGCTCGCAGAGTCTTTTGCGATACACATGAAGCGTCAAGGCCATGAGGTCTGGGCAAGTACGACAACATATGAAAAATACCATCGGCTTAAAGCTGATGGTATTTTTTCGTTTATTCTGGACTTTGATTGTGGAAGCTTTCCAGAAAACGCCGATTTACCTAATCAATTTGACTTCGTATTGAACAGTATACCCGCAAGCCAGAAAAATAGTTTAACTGTTATTGAAAACAGATTTTCAAACATCAAATTATTTTTTGGTCATATTACATGGGAAAAACAGGTTTTCTTGAGTTCTATTGGGATTTATCCAGACAAAGATGCTGTATTTGATGAGTCCTATGCTGATACAGCAGAGCTTTCATCAAAACTCTTACTTGCGGAAGAGTGTATGTTGGGATTGGCTCATACCATAGTTTATCGTTTAGGAGGTCTGTTTGGTAAAAATCGTGTTTTTGCCAAATATTTTTCCGAACGTATCTGTACGACAGGGGAGCAGCCAGCCAATTTTGTTCATATCGACGATGTGGTCAGGCTGGTAGAGGCGGCATCTTGCCGTGTGCTAAAACATGATATTTATAATGTTGTTGCACCTTTACATCCTAAGAAAATGGAAGTTATTCTAGCCTCGGCAAAGAAATATGGCTATGCTTTGCCGCTAGCATTCGAAGCCACGAATGACGTTCAAAAGATCGTTAGCGGAAAATTACTTCAAGAGGAATTGGAATACCAGTTTATCTTACCCGATCCTTTGCAATTTTAATTTATTTCTATTTTAAAAAGAAAAATGAATTTGTGATTATCAAGGTGAAAAAATTAAATAATTTCATTATTTTAACCTTAATTCTACTAAGGGAAATTTGAGTAGAAGGTCATATTTGTTGAAATTTATCGATATCGAAGGATGTTTTCCAGATATCGACATATTCCGTTAAACAAACCGATAATAGATTTAGTATTTTAACAGCTTATTATAATAGAGCCATGACAAATGTAGAGAGACATCAATATATCTTAAAACAATTAAAGGAAGTCGGCGTAGTTCAAGTAATTGATCTATGCGAGGAATTAGGTGTTTCCTCTGTGACCATTCGGAAAGATTTGACCTTGTTGGAAGATAGCGGATTGTTGTTTAGAACGCATGGCGGGGCAACACAGTATAATCCTTATACGACTGACCGTACCGTATTCGAAAAAGAGAAGCTTCGTTCAGATGATAAGAGTAGAATAGGAAAAAAGGCCGCTGAAATGATCGAAGAAAATGATTCAATCATTATTGCTTCAGGAACGACCATGCAGTCGCTGGCGAAGCAGATTGTTCCTAAAGGGAATATTACCGTAGTAACATCGGCATTGAATGTTGCCATGGAGTTGATAAAATATCCTTCGGTTGAAATCATGCAGATGGGAGGGACACTTCGTAAAACGTCTACATCTGTAACCGGAAAATATGCAGAAAATTTATTGCAGGATTTTTATTGCAGTAAATTGTTTTTGGGGGTAGATGGGATTGATCTTGAATACGGCGTATCAACCTCCAGTGCCCAGGAAGCACAATTAAATCGCATTATGATCGATACCGCACAAAAAGTTGTTGTACTGGCAGACTCTTCTAAATTTGGACGTCGAAGTTTCGGACGAATTTGTGGTTTTGATAAAATTGATGTGCTAATTACGGACGATAAAGTAAATTCGAGCTTTGTTGAATCGTTGGAAAAAGCTGGGGTCAACGTTATTGTTGTTTAACACGGCTTAACTTAAATTCAAATTGTACCGTTTATTTTTTATCAAAAAAATATCCCCAAAAGAGTATTAACTTTTTGGGGATATTTCTGCCTATGGGCATTTTTTAGCTTAGTGTCGGTTCCTGCTGGCTTAAACAATGAAAACTTCCTAATCCCCAAATGATATCAACCGAATTGATACCGACAACTTTGCGTGTCGGGAAACAGCTTTGGATGATATCTAGCGCTCTTTGGTCATTTTTGTCATTGAAGATCGGCACAACCACGACTTCGTTTGCAATATAGAAGTTTGCATATGAAGCTGGCAATCTGGTGTCATCATAGATAACCGGTGCTGGCATTGGAAGTTCTATAATGCGAAGTGATTCGCCATTTAAAAGCTTAAATGAACGAAGCATTTCCAGGTTTTCTTGAAGTATTTCGTAGTTTTCGTCTGTTGGATCTTCCTCCACGACAGTTAAAACCGTGTTTTCGTTAACGAAACGAGTAATGTCATCAATATGCCCATCTGTATCGTCCCCGACGATACCATCTCCAAGCCATAAAACTTGTTCCTGTCCGTAAAATTCTTTTAAATAAGTTTCAACTTGTTCTTTTGTCAGGTGCGGATTTCGGTTTTCATTCAATAGACAGGCTGTTGTAGTCATTACAGTTCCTGCACCATTAAACTCGACGGAACCACCCTCCATGACGATATCAGGGGCAAATAAAGGAAGGTTAAATTCTTTGGCAATGTGCGTCGGAACGACGTCGTCTAAATCGAAAGGCGGATATTTCCCGCCCCATGCATTATAGCCCCAATCGACAACTGCTTTTTGATTTGTGGTCTGGTTGATGATAAAAGCTGGGCCGTGATCCCTGCACCAAGCATCGTTGGTTGGATTAAAATAGAACTCGATATTGCCAAAATCTGTTGTTACTTCTTTTAATGCTGCAATCGCAAAATCACGCATTTCCTCATTCGCAACGTTAATTCTTACTTTTTGCCCTGTTGCTACGACTTTAATAAATTCGCAATAAGGCCTGTATATTGTTTCAATTTTTCCAGGCCAAGATTCCTCTTTATGTGGCCAGCTCAACCATAAAGCTTCTTGCTTTGCCCATTCTGCGGGGAATGAGAATCCCTGTTTTTTGGGGGAATTGTCAAAATATGCCTGTGTGAATGTCTTTTTTTGTTCCATACTTATTTTAAGGGGATTAAAAAAGCCATTTCAGTTCGTATCTGCACGGCTATGTGCGTTCGAAACCGAAATGGCTTGTATATCCAATATTAGTCTTCGTCAATAAAACGCTTGGTGATGGGTGCGTATGTGTCAATTCTTCGGTCTCTCAAAAATGGCCAATGTTTTCTGAAATAATCAGATTCATTCAAGTCCAGTTCGACAACCTCAATTTCCTCTTTGTCATGTGAAGCGAGGTAAAGCAATTTTCCCTGTCCGTTCGTTACGAAGCTTCCGCCCCAGAACTTCATTGCACCATTTTGTTCAAATCCTACGCGGTTAACGGATACAACAGGAACGCCGTTAGCGACCGCATGAGAGCGTTGTATTGTTTGCCATGCGTTATATTGATCTTTATTGGTCTCCTCATCTTGGTCTGTTGCCCATCCAATGGCAGTAGGGTAGAATAAAATTTCAGCACCCATCAACGCAGTAATTCGAGATGCTTCAGGATACCATTGATCCCAGCAGATTAATATACCTATTCTTCCAAATTTTGTTTTGAATACTTTGTAGCCTAAATCCCCTGGTGTAAAATAGAATTTTTCATAAAACGCAGGATCATCCGGAATATGCATTTTGCGATACTTTCCGAGATAGGAACCATCAGCATCTAATACGGCGGTTGTATTATGGTACAATCCTTCCGCTCTTTTTTCAAATAATGAAGCGATAATGACGACTCCTGCTTCTTTGGCAACAGCTGATAGTGCGTCGGTCGAAGGGCCAGGAATGGATTCAGCCAACGCGAAATTGTCATAATCTTCTACATCGCAGAAATATAAAGAGGTAAATAGTTCTTGCAGACACACAATTTGCGCACCTTTTGCAGCGGCTTCTTTTACTTTAGCGATAGCTTTTTCGAGATTCTCTTGTTTGCTTGCGGTACAGCTCATCTGTACAACTCCAACTTTTACTTTGCTCATTCTTTAATGCTTATTTTAATTCAAGCACAAAGATACTATTCTTAATTTGGATTTGGTCGGTAGGAAAAGTAAAAAGAGCTCTTAGAGCTCTTTTCGTAATCTTGCCACGGGAATATTCAATGCCTCCCGATATTTCGCGACTGTTCGCCGTGCGATATTGTAGCCTTTTTCTTTGAGGATCTCGGTGAGTTTCTCATCAGCCAATGGTTTCCGTTTATTTTCTTTTGAAATACACTCCTCTAATATTTTTTTAACCTCCTTATTGGACACTTCTTCTCCAGAATCTGTTTGTATGGCTTCGGAGAAAAATGATTTTAGTAGAAACGTTCCAAATTCTGTTTGTACATATTTTGAATTCGCTACCCGTGACACCGTGGATATATCCATGTCGATTTTATCAGCGATGTCTTTCAATATCATGGGTTTTAACTTGCGATCATCACCTGTAAGGAAATAATCGTATTGGTATTCCATGATTGCATTCATTGTTTTGAGTAAAGTCTGTTGACGCTGTTTTATTGCATCTATAAACCATTTGGCTGAGTCAAGTTTTTGCTTGACGAACTGTACAGCCTCTTTCATTTTTTTATCCTTTTGATCCGATTTTTCGTAATGTTCAAACATATGTTGGTAATCACGACTGATGCGGAGTTCGGGTGCGTTTCGCCCATTTAAAGTTAGATGTAGGGTGCCATCATTATTGCTGATATGAAAATCTGGGATAATATGAAGTTGTTTACCTGCGACTGCGCCAGAGTCTCCTGGCTTTGGATTAAGTTTTAGGATCTCGTTGACTATATTTTTTAAGTCCTCCGATGAAATACCTAAAGATTTTTCTAGCTTATCATAATGCTTTTTGGTAAACTCTTCCAGGTAATTCGCTACGACTTTAATCGCGAGTTTGATCGCTGGATTTTGTGTGTCTTTTTTTTGTAATTGGATCAATAAACACTCTTGTAGATCGCGTGCCCCAATTCCTGCAGGCTCAAAATCTTGAATTACTTTTAGCATATCAAGTACTTCTTGCTCATCGGTCATTACATTTTGGCCAAAAGCTAAGTCGTCTACAAGATTGATAATAGGACGGCGTAAGTAGCCGTCGTCATCCAAACTACCAATGATTTGTTGGCCAATTAAAAAATGCTTGTCATCTAACGCCAGAAGGTCCAATTGTTGTTGCAGCTGCTCATAAAAGGAGTGCTGAATAGCGACAGGCATTTCTTTTCGGTCGTCATCATCGTCTCCATAATCGTAGCCGTTTCCATAGTCTTTGAAATCATCTTCCTGAATATAGTCTTCTAGGCTAAAGTCTTCTGAATCAAATCCGTCTTCATTGTCAAAATTATCGTCTGGATCTTTATCGGGGTATTCTTCAATAGGATCGGTCATATTAGTCAAGCTACCATCTTCTAAAGCAGGGTTTTCCTCTAATTCTTCCTTGATTCTAGCATCTAATGAAACTGTCGGAACTTGCAACAATTTTATAAATTGTATTTGTTGCGGTGACAATTTTTGTAATAGCTTTTGTTGTAATGTTTGTTTTAACATGCTAATAGTTGACTTTTTTACATCTAAATTTAAACAAATATCATTATTATTTTAAAATAAAATCGATAATAAATAAAAAATAGGTATAATATTTGTGGAACGGGGGCGAAAATTATAAACGAAGATAAGCTAAGCCTGTTTTTTCTGGACGGTTAACTTACGCTATTGGTACAGGGCTGTTATTTCCAAAATAGACCATCGGAACCGTGCTATATATGTCGTTGCTATCCGGCTTTTTTATTGTTAAAAAATGTAAATAGTTGAATACAGCGATTTATTTAGTTGTATATTTAGCCCCTGAAAATAGATATAAAGGCATATTGAGCGGGTATAAAACCTTTTACTGCTCGGATGTGTTGAATATAAGATAAATTTCCATTTATGTTTAAACGTATTAAGAATAGAATTCTTCGTTATCTCGTTATAGCAATATATTTTATCATTATATTGATTTGTGCTATACAGTTGAATTTTTTGTGGCTTTTCGGTTATTCTCCAACAAAAAAGGATATTGTTATGCCTAGTGTAAATATCTCTACGGAGTTATATACAGCGGATAGTGTTTTAATTGGAAGATATTTCGATGAGGATAGAAATCCGATTCCATTTGACAGTATTCCTAAGTCAGTTACGAATGCGTTGATAGCAACCGAAGATGTGCGTTTTTATAGTCATAATGGCGTTGATTTTTTTGGGCTTGGCTCGGGTATCATCTCAACATTGAAAGGGGATAAGCGTGGCGCTAGTACAATTACGCAGCAATTAGCTAAAAATCTTTATCGTACACGTTATAATAAATCGGGTGGTTTGCTGACACGTCTTCCCGTTGCGGGCTTGGTGGTCACGAAGTTCAAGGAATGGATGACGGCGTATAAATTGGAGCAACGTTATTCGAAAAATCAAATATTGGAAATGTATTTAAATACCGTATCCTTTAGTAATAATGCTTACGGAATTGAAACGGCTGCGAAACGATATTTTTCTAAGGGTGCTAATCAGTTGAACCAAAATGAAGCGGCTGTTTTGATTGGTATGTTAAAAGGAACGACATTGTATAATCCAATTCGTAATCCTGAAAATGCATTTGTGCGGAAAAACACTGTATTGAGTCAAAT
>JALAGS010000101.1 GCA_022712315.1 Sphingobacterium sp.
ATATTTTTTTAATTTTGATAAATTATTAGTCTAAAGTTTATGTTCAAAATCTTTTTTTTTATTGTTTGCTTCTCCATTTTCAATATTTGCCGTGCCCAAAATATGGAAGTAACTAAATTGATTGATCAATTTATAGATACATTGGAAACTCATTCTTTTATGCGTAGTCAAATCGATTTCGATAAATTGCGCAAAGAAACAAAGTTAAGTGTAAGGAATATTAATTCGACAGATTCATTAATGCCGACCTTTAAAAAGATAGTTTCCGGATTAAAGGACCATCATTCCAGTGTACATAGAGCCAAGGGACCTATTGACGAGTTGGCGCTCATTAAAAAGTATGCTAATACAACTTATGCACAATTAGGACTACCTGGACCAAATTTCCAGCATCGTTTGATCGAAGATAAATATGCGTACATCAATGTCCCGGGTATCGATTTGGAACATCGTATGTATATTGACACTTTACAAAAACAGCTGCTTGAGCTGGATGGAAAACAACCTAAGGCGTGGATTATCGATTTAACTGAAAATGAAGGTGGGAGTAGCTCACCAATGATTATTCCTTTTCATGGTCTAATAGATAGTACAGAAACGTTTTGTTATTTTGATGGAACACTAGACAAACACGGAAATGAGGTGTTGGTAGATAGATTCCAGATTCCCCAAAATGGTTTATATATAGATAATGACGTTGAAGCAAAATATTTTAAATTTGACACCGTTCAAATGCTACCGCTTAAAAATAATAAGATACCAATAATTGTTTTGATTTCTGAAATAACGGCGAGCTCTGGAGAGATTGCTGCATGCCATTTTTTAGGGCAAAAGAATGTGACTGTCATCGGAACTACGTCTGCCGGATTAACTTCAGGAAATGAACTTTATTATGTAGATAAAGGTTATTCCATTAATTTAATGACTGGGTTATTGCACAATAGAAAAGGAAAGGCTTATGATGTTGGAGAAGGCATAAGGCCAGATATCATGATTGTGTATCCGCAAAATATACAAAGCTCTAAAGAACGTCATCAATATATTAGCGAATAAATCAATATTTATAGATAAGGCGCTTGAGTTTTTGGCTTCTAAAGGTATTTAACTTTTTAGTGGAAAATTCCACAGATTTTAAAAGTAAAAACACTGAGAATTCCTTGTCTTGCCCTCTTAGCCAGGAGGAGGTTTGTTAACAGATATAGAATGGATATAATGGTCGCGGAGAAAAAGTAAAATACTAAAATATAATTTTTAGCATCTAAAAGGTGGCGGTCTGTATAAAATGTACTTTCCTTTTTTTTATCAATTTTTTAGGAATTCCACATATTGTTGGTCTCAATAATATCTTGAACTATCATAATTGCCTACCAAAGCATGATAAGTAGACTATAGTTGTAAAAAATGGATTTTGTTCAAGCGTCCATACTATCCATCGATAATATGTTAAACATCTGCATGGCTATCTCGTAGTTTTATGGATGGTACTAAAAGCAAGAAACCGTGTGCCTTTTTTATTCAATATGGTGTACGCATGTGAACAATACCCCTATAAACTGTTCGCATCCGTACATTTGCTTTTTTTGAAAAATATGGTAAATAGACTTTATGGTGCCATAGGGAGCATAATTAAACTCCATGGGCAACTGGTATAGTATTTGGCATGCTGCTAATAAAATGGATAATAAGTTCTCTATGTATGCTGACTTTCACCTTTCGATTTCTGCCATCCACCGAGTTTTGTTGGGTGTTGATCTAAATCCGTTAGCCTAGAGGCATATTGAATCCTAGTTTTGAGTCAACAAATAAGAAGATAAAACGATAATATAAAAAAAGACATTATGAAAACGCTAGTAAAAACAATCGCAGCAGCAGCCCTAATCGCAGTATCCACATTTGCTATGGCAGCTGAAGGACCCGGCTCAAAAGCAGCAAAAACAAATGTTAACCTGTCAACAGCAGATTTCGCCTTAACCCATTATGTTGCAGTGACGACTGAAGGAGAATCAGCTGGTGTAGAGCAGCTATTTGCTGAAGATTTCAGCCAAAAGATCCAGGCTTCCAATTTAAAAAGCAATAGCCGTGGGGAAGTGGTTAAATCCTTGAAAAAACAAAAAGGTGAGAAACTAAACTGTACAGTAAGTACGGACATTCTTGAAGAGTCTGCCGATTATATGGTTGCAAGGGTGACTTTGAAATTTGAAGATTTTACCAAGACTGACCTGGTGACTTTGATCCGCGACGGTAAAGAATGGAAAGTTTCCAAATCAATCAATTCGTATAAATAAGAGCCATTTCAAACAAGTATATATATGTTGTAGAGCCACATCGAGAGATGTGGCTTTTTTTTGCCTTTTGTCAAATTTTTGATCTTAAAAGAGAGGTAGCTTTGAATATTAACATATACAACTATGGCGATCTACAATTATTTAGAGAGAAAACTCATACAATATCGGGGTCTAATTAATATCATTACGATAATATTACTTTTGCTTTTGCCCTTACCGAATGAAAAGGTTACGTTGCTTTTTTTTATGTTAATATTTATCGCTTTATTTCAACTTGTTTTTTGCATAGATCCTAATAATTTTTCATCGATTTGGCCCTTAGCATTTACAGCACTATTAGCTGTTTTTTATATCATAATTAGCGTGTACGTAGTGTTAAATTCCTTTTATATAATCAAATGGAGAGTGAGCGTCAAAATGGATATTATCTTTTCAGTATTTATCAGCATAGCTGGTCTTTATAGCTTACATGCTACTATAAATCACCCCAATACGTTCTCAATTGTTATGGTAGCATTATTTTTTGTTTTCAATACGTTAAGGTGTTTTCCTCAATTTAGAAAATCTAGATTAAATGGCGATAAAGAAAACCAAATAGGTCAACAATCAACGAATAATTAATCTTTTGTATGGCTATCTATGCGGTGTGCGCATGCGGACAATCTATTTAGAAACTGTTCGTATGCGCACATTTCATTTTTTAGAAGAAGATCTAAAAAATGCTCTTATGGGAGCTGGTAAGCGTAAATGTGCTTATTATACCCACTGGTATAGTATTTGGCATGAAGCTGCTAAAATAGTTCTTGCATTCTTTATTTACGCCTTAGTATAGAAACTGTCCGGGATAGCAAATGAAAACTTACCTTTTCATTTCCGCTATTCACCGAGTTCCGACGATCATTGGTCTAAAGTCCATAGGCTAGTGACCTATTGAAGCGTAGTTTTGAATTGAAAAGTAAGGATATATAAACTAACACAATAGAACAAAAGACATTATGAAAGTATTCGTAAAATCATTCACAGCGGCAGCTTTAATCGCTTTATCGTCATTTGCTATAGCAATTGAAAGACCGGTATTAAAACCAGAAAAAGTTAGCATTAATCTCTCCACAGCAGACTTTGCTTTGCAGCATTATGTTGCGGTAACGACAGCCGGAGGATCTGCAGGCCTAGAGCAGTTATTTTCCCAAGATTTCAATCAAAAGATTCAGGCCTCCAATTTGCATACTTACGGACGCCGGGCAGTAATTGAATCTTTAAGAAAACAGCGGGGAGAAATTATGAACTGTAAAACCAATATCAGGATAGTCGAAAAATCTGCAGATTATATGATTGCAAAAATTGTATTGAAATTTGACAGCTTTAGCATGACTGACCTGGTGACCTTGGTTTACGAGAACGGCATCTGGCAGGTGTCCAAGTCTATCCATTCTTATCGGTAGGAGCAATTCCTCTCTTATCGATAGGAGCAATTCCTCAAAATATATAAGTTGAAAAGCCATATCCCTCAATGTGGCTTTTTTAAGCACTATTCTTCAATAGCGCACTTTTCGATGAAACTAATGGAACAAGGAGCCCATTTCTAATTTATCTCCTATTTCTCTTCTTGGCTCCATTATTGTATTAAGTCAGTTTTTTATAGGGAGCAGGACAATAGAGTATCCTTTATTTTAAATCGCGGAAATGAGATGGATAAGTTTTTTCTTTGCGATTTACCTAATGTGGTTGGAATTCTTTAGTTTTGGCTATACTGATTAGGTTAAGATTACACTATTGCCTCCTCGGCAAAAAAACGTTTGGAAAACTCAAAAAATACGGACGAACAATGATATTGAAAGAAAGAATTGGCCACAACTACCTGAAATACCTGTTTACGGGGACGCTTTCGGCTTTGCTGGCTACAGGGTATGGGCAGGAAGTTCAGAAACAGCAGAAGGATAAGAAAGAACAGCAAGATAAGAAAGAGCAGCAACATATTGAGCAGGGAAGTAGGGGACAGGTTCAAACTATGGATTCCATCGATGTTGTACGTGACTACCGGCCTATGCTAGCCGATGCCGTCAAGGTGCGCCGGAGCCCGGATATGCAACGTATCAACCGCGATGCTATCGAGACGGAGTTACGTCAGATCGCAACCACTACTTTTTTAGCACAGCAAAAATATAAGCAGGCTTACTACCATGAACTGATGAAACGCCATCCGGACGCTTCGCAAAGTAATATCGATAATTACCGAATCGGCTATCTGGCTTATGGAGCCGGTGAGTATAAAAGAGCGAGTGGTATGTTGGAGTCGATTAAACCTTCGGACGCCTTTTATCAGGGAGCGGTCATGACGTTGGCACACATCGCCCTGGAAAGCGGCGATAAGCAAGCCGCACGCAATGCCTTTGTCAAAGCGACAAAACTGGATCTCGACCGGCAAGTGAAAGCCGACGCGCTATTTAATTATGCTAAAGTCCTGCTCGCCATGGACTCCACTCAAGCTGCACAAAAAGTCCTAGAGAAGTATATCGCCCAGGAAGTGAAACCTATCGATCCGGGTGTAAAAAGACAGGAAAGTCCGGAAACACTATCGGCTGAAATCCTGCGGGGGACAACCAACTTCCATGCTGGGGTCAGCATGCTGGAATCGCTAAAGGAGCGCGGCCGGGAAGTCGATGCGATCTATCAAAAGGTAACTTACTACCGCGGACTTGAGTTTTACAACGAGCGCGCTTTCGAAAATAGCATATCTATGTTTATGCGATCGGAAAAGTTTCCGATCAATGCCGAAATGGCAGCTCTCGCCACCTACTGGAAAGCGGAGGCAATGTATGAAGTCCGCAAATTCGGAGAAGCGGTAGAAAACTTCTCCCGGTTCCTGGGTTTGCCTGCCGCAAGGAACAGCGACGTATATAATTATGCCAATTATGGCTTAGCTTATGCGGCTTATCGGAATAACCGTTTTGAACTGGCAGCCGATTATTTTGAACGATTTCTAGCTGCTGGGGGAAGTACGGTAGATCAAAATATACGGTACGACGTCATTGCACGTCTGGGCGATTCGTACCTGTGCTTGCGCAACTACAGTCGGGCAAACAAATACTATGATCAGCTGATCAATGGCAAGGCTCCTAATCAGGATTATGCCTTCTTCCAGCGCGGTGTGATCTTTGGTTTGCAGGGTGATAATGAAACCAAGCTCAGTACCCTACGGTCCGTTCTGAAACAATTTCCATCTTCGAACTATGCCGACGATGCAGCCTTTGAAATCCCCTATACCTATTTCACCATGGGGGATTATGATAATGCACTCAAAGGTCTGCAAGGGATGATCGAAAAGTACCCCCGCAGCAGTTATATTCCCCGTGCTTTAATGACCATAGGGCTTGTGCAGTATAACAACGATGAGCCAGAAGCAGCGAAGGCCACTTTCCAGACGGTAGTGGAGAAATATGCTAGAACCGCTGAGGCCGAGCAGGCAATGCGTTTTATCGAAAACATCTACCTCGATCAGGGGGATGCTTCGAGCTATATTCGTTACGCTGTCGAAACCAATGTCGGCAATCTGAGTCCTGCGGAGCAGGATGACATGGCTTTCCAGGCAGCTCATTCCCTGTTTGCCCGGGGAGAATACGGAGCAGCTGTGGAAGCGATCAACGCCTATTTTGACAAATTTCCGAAGCCCAAACAAGAAAAATTCGCTCGTTACATCCGTGGGGTGAGTTCGTACCGTACAGGGCATCCGCAGGAAGCACTGCATGATCTGAATATCATCCTAAATGACTGGACAAGTAAGTATTCCGAGAATACCCTGCTCACAGTGGCTGCGCTGTACCTGGACCTCAAAGAATATAATGAGGCTATTGTACACCTCAAAAAATTAGAGCTCAATGAAGAATATAAAAAGAACTATGGCTACGCAGTGACAAACCTAATGATTTGTTATTTCGAACTCGGTGATATGGAACAGATGGCCAAGTACGCGAGCCTGATCAAGAATTATAGCGGAGCAACCGAAGAAGAAATTGCTAAGGCACATTTGTACAGTGGAAAAGCTTTATTGAAAGAAAAGAATATAGCATCCGCTATGAAGGAGTTCAACCTGGCTGCGCTGAAGAGCCAATCGGCGGTAGGTGCAGAGGCACGGTACCGCGTGGCGTTATTGCAGTATGAGAACAAAGAATATGATAAAACGCTGGAAACAGCCTTTGATGTGATCAACAACAGGCAGGCACAAGAATACTGGGTGGCCAAGAGTTTCATTTTACTAGCAGATGCCTATGCGCGCAAAGGCAATACGTTCCAGGCGAAGAGTACATTGAAAAGTGTGATTGATAATTATGACAAAAACGATGATATCGTTCCATCGGCAAAGGAGCGCTTACAGAAATTAAAGTAACAGCTTGGAAGATCCGTACGAAAAAAAGTGATGGAGCTTTTCAATGCTATTAAATAAAAAAATAATAGAATCTATATTTTAAAAGCCCGAGAATTCGGGCTTTTTACGTTTCCCTGCATTTAACCCTTATTCTCCTCAAGGGATGGATTTCTCTGATCCCAGCTAGTTTAGAGCGATTATACCTAATTCTGTACAAAAACGAACCATTTCTGAACAAATCAATACCCTAGCGGAAACCTGTTGCGGCTATTTTTGTGTCGTATTCCAGTAAATCAATTTGATTTAAGTAAGACCAATAATTTTTAAACTATAAAGCCGCTGATGAAACTTGAATACAGTAACCAAAGGGCAATAGACTTAAGAATATGTTCAGATACCAAATGATAAACAAACAGCTAATATCAAATAGGATAATCAAAAATGTTTTTATCCTCTTATTTTGTACCTCTCCGTTGCTAGGCTTTACTCAAAAAAATAATGGACGAGGCGGTTCCAGCAACTTAGGGTATGTCTTATTGAAGCCAAAATACGATGATCATTCGGTCTTGCGCAACCCTTTAAATGGCTGGGTAATGTATGCACCCCGCAACGCAGACGATACATATTGGGATATCGAATACTTTGTTCCAGCATTGGGTAAAAAGGTAAAGGTTATCGATTATGCTTCGGCTTGTTATGTACGCACCAGCTGGTCTTCTCTGAACCCCAGTGATGGTGTTTATGCCTGGGATGATCCAAACTCTAAAATAGGAAAGCTCATTAAAGGTGCGGAAAAGAGAGGATTGCCTATTGCATTGCGTATTGTGGTTGACGGTCGCGACCAAGGTCAAAATACCCCCAAATTTGTATTTGACCATGGTGCCAAATATTATTTGGAAAATGAAAAACATCCCAATAGGCAAACACCCTATCCGCAGGATACCGTATTTAGAAAATACTACATCAAATTTATCACAGCCTTGGCCAAAGAATTTAATGATCCTGAAAAGATCTCTTTTATTGATGCCTATGGCTTGGGAAAATGGGGTGAAGCGCATTACGTAGTCTATGAAGACCCCAATAAAGCAACTCCAGAAAGCACTGAGAAAATAAAAGAAGAGACTTTGGATTGGGTAACCAGTTTGTATGCTAACACATTTACCAAGGTACCTCTGGTTATTAACTACCATCGTTTGGTGGGGCATCCCGAAAGTTGGGGGCCTGTGAACCCAAACAGTGAACGCTTATTGGACAAAGCTATTGATAAAGGATATAGTCTGCGCCAAGATGCTTTTGGTATGACCGGCTATTACCAGGACTGGGAAAAGAATTTTGCCAAAAAATGGAATTTTAAACGTCCGATCATTATGGAGGGCGGTTGGATTATCGCTCCAGGTAAACACCGTTATTGGACAGACCCGAGTGGGAAATATAGAGAAGGGCACGATGAGGATGTAAGGAAAGGAGAGTTCGACCTGTCGGCCGAGGCCCATGTCAATATGATGGATTTTAGAGCAGGTGGAGAAACGGAATCCTGGTTTAAGTCCTTTGATCTGGTTCAACGGTTTAATACGGAAGGGGGCTACCGTGTATATCCGGACCAAATCAATTTGCCTCAGGATATCAAGTCCGGTTCGGTAGCGCTAATTTCTCATCGTTGGCAAAATAGGGGTTGGGGCTATTTACCCAACAATATTCCGCAATGGAATTTCAAATATAAAGTCGCTTTTGCGCTTTTAGATGCCAAAGGGAATGTGAAGAAGGTTTTTGTAGATCATCAAAGCGAACCGTCTAAATGGTTGAAGGATGCTGCTGCAAGTTATGAACTTAATGCCAAAATAGATTTACCTATCGGAAATTACAGCTGGGCAGTCGCCATTGTTGATACGGCAAAGGAAAATAAACCGGCAATTCAGCTTGCACTGGAAGAAGATTTAACGGCTCAGGGCTGGACAAAGTTGTCGACCTTGCAGGTAAAATAGCAAATTTTATTAAGAAGTACACCAATTATGATAAAACTGATCAATCTCTCTTTGGTATTATCTATATTCTTTAATCTGATAACCTTTGACCTGATTGCACAGCCAAATATGACCAATGTGTATGGTAGGCGCGTGCAATCATTAAATGGAAAATGGGATGCGATTATAGATTTATATGACCAGGGCAGAAAAAACAAAATCTATCTAAATAAAAAGCCGGAAAACAAGACCGATTTTTACGAATATTCCTTCGAGAATGGGCTCCGTTTAAATGTGCCTTCGGATTGGAATAGTCAGCTGCCCGAACTTAAATACTATGAAGGTACCATCTGGTATGGGCGCAAGTTTAATCTCGTGAAGGAAAGTAAGGAAAGGCTGTTTTTGTATTTTGCTGCTGTAAGCTACCGCTGTCGTATATACGTCAATGGGAAAGAGATTGCACAGCATGAGGGTGGTTTCACCCCATTTCAGGTTGAAATAACGGATGTTGCCAAAGAAAATGATAATTTTTTGGCCGTTGAGGTCAATAATACTCGTTGGGCAGATGCCATTCCGGCCATGGCCTTCGATTGGTGGAACTATGGCGGCATCACCCGCGATGTCTTTCTAGTCAGCACGCCAAAAGTTTTTATCGACGATTATTTTATTCAATTGGACAAAACCAAAGCCGATAAAATCAACGCTAACGTAAAACTTTCGGAAAAGTTAGCTTATTCTCCTGTAACCATTGAGATACCGGAACTACAACTCAAACAAACCCTTAAAACAGATGCTCAGGGAGAAGTAAAAACTTCATTTATAACAAAGGAAATTAAACGTTGGTCGCCTGCCGCACCTAAGCTGTATAGTGTGAAGATTTCAACGCAAGAAGACCAAATCAAGGAAGAGATAGGCTTTCGTAATATTTGGGTTAAGGGAGAAGATATCTTTCTGAATGGCCAGCCTATTTTCCTTAAGTCCATTTCATTTCACGAGGAGATACCCCAACGGAAAGGCCGTGCTTTTTCACAAGCAGATGCGGTGATGCTGCTTTCGGAAGCGAAAGCCTTGGGTTGTAATATGATTCGCCTGGCGCATTATCCGCAAAATGAATATATCGTGCGAATGGCCGAAAAAATGGGTTTCCTGTTGTGGGAAGAGATTCCCATATGGCAAGGCATCGACTTTGAAAATGAATCGACCAAAGAGAAAGCAGGCAAAATGATGCGTGAAATGGTCGATCGTGACAAAAATCGTTGCGCGCTCGCCTTTTGGGGGGTAGCCAACGAAACCCAGCCGTCCGAACCTCGAAATGCTTTTATCAGGCATTTGATTGCCACATGTAGAGCCATTGACACTAGCCGGCTTATAATCGCTGCTTTTGATCTGGTTCGTTTTAATAAGGAGAAACAGACCTTTGTCATGGACGATCCTTTTACTAAAGAATTGGACGTCGTAGCTGTCAACAAATATTTAGGCTGGTACCACTCCTGGCCAGTTTCTCCTGATAAAGCCATATGGGATGTGGCAAAAGGCCAGCCTTTAATTATTTCTGAATTTGGAGGCGAGGCTTTGTATGGCAAAACGGGCGAAAAGGATGTTGTCAGTTCATGGAGTGAAGATTACCAAGAGACTTTGTATAAAAATAACCTGGAAATGTTTAAGCATATCCCAAACCTGCGCGGAACTTCACCCTGGGTACTATTTGATTTCCGTTCGCCATTCCGTTTTCATCCGACCAACCAAGATGGCTGGAACCGCAAAGGATTGGTCTCTGATCAAGGTTACCGAAAAAAAGCCTGGTTTTTGATGAAGGAATATTATGAGAATAAGTAAAAACTTCAATCCTGACACTTCGAAAACAATCCTTAAAGACGATTTCACAAAGCAATAACTATATGGCCTGGCGCGCAAGAATAGGTTACTGAAGAGAATGAAAGTACTAAATAATCGAAATACAAAATGAACGAATACAAGATAAGTATATACAAATATGTTAAAATAATATGCGTACTGGGACTCTTCGTGCAAGCAACCTTGTTAAAAGCACAAGATGCCATCGATTTATCGGGGACCTGGGGCTTTCAGACCGATGTGATGGATTTTCGCAGAGGGTCGCTGTCCCCACGCTATAATCACATTTTACAAGAGACAATTAAACTTCCGGGAATTACCGATGATTATCAGATAGGATATCAAAATCCCTATAAATATATCGATCGTCTGACCCGAAAATACGAATACATGGGGCCGGCATGGTACCAGCGTGATATCGAAATCCCTGCTAACTGGAAGGGCAAAAAAATATTTCTATATTTTGAACGTACCCACTGGTTAAGTTCAATTTTTGTGGATACCAAAGAAGTCAGCAGCATCGATTATGTGAGCGTACCCCACAACCACGACCTGAGCTCATTTGTAAAGCCAGGAAAAACACACCGTATTACCATATGTATCGATAATCGGTTTCAGTATAACACGCACAAATGGAACCATGCACATACCGAATTTACGCAGATTAACTGGAACGGTATCTTGGGCGACATGAAACTGATGGCCATCGATCCAGTTTATGTAGAAGACCTTCAGGTATACCCAAATATCACTGATCAGTCCATAAAAGTAAAATTACGTGTAAACAATGCGACTAAAAAACAGGTAAAGGGCAAGGTTTCTTTTGCTATCGCCGGGACAAAATACAGCCTTAAACATGAAGTTGCATTGGTAAGTAGCGATTCGGCAACTTTTGTAGAGGCTGATATCCCTTTAGGTAAACACATTAAACTGTGGGATGAGTTTAACCCCAATCTTTATCGGATTAGCTGCCAACTGAATACTTCCGACGGTAAAAATAGCTATCAGCATGAAAAATCGACCACCTATGGTATGCGTGAAGTAAAACAGGGAAAAAATCATGTACTGCTGAATAACCACCCTATCCATTTAAGGGGCAATGTCGAAAATGCGGTATTTCCAAAAACGGGACATGCTCCGCTTGATGATGCCTCATGGGAACGAATTATGATGCTGATGAAGGACCACGGCATGAACCATTTACGTTTCCATTCCTGGTGTCCGCCTGCGGCGGCCTTTCGTATGGCAGACAAACACGGAATATATTTTGAGGTGGAAATGCCTATGTGGGGCAGAGATGCCGAACCCGACGAAGCCAGATATAACTTCTTCCGCCGGGAAATAAAAGCTATTTTAAAAGAATACGGCAACCATCCTTCTTTTGTTCTGTACTGCAACGGCAATGAAATTACTGGCAACTTCGACTTTATCGAGGAATTGACCGCCGAAGGTAGAAAAACTGATCCTCGCCATTTGTATAGCGGTTCTACGGCACGAACCCGGGTTAAATCCGATCAATATTACGTGTCTCAGCAGACCAATAAAGGGGCTGTAAAGGTTTACGAAGGCCAACCGGGTACCGACTGGGACAAGAATGTGGAATCTGATGTAGATGTGCCCGTTATATCGCACGAGTCGGGACAACGTTGTATCTACCCAAATTTTGATGAGATAAAGAAATATGCCAACAGCCCCGTAGAAGCACGCAATTTTGAGGTATTTCGGGACCTGTTGCAAAAAAATGGCATGCTGGATCAGGCAAAAGACTTCTTTAGGGCTTCTGGAGCACTTACTGTGCTGGAATACAAAGCCGTGATCGAAGCCCTATTGCGCTCGGGTAAATCGGCAGGTTTTCAGCTGTTGTCGATGAACGATTTTCCGGGACAAGGCTATGCTCCCGTAGGAATTTTCGACCCTTTTTGGGATTCGAAAGGATTGGTGACCGCTGAAAAATTCAGGGAATTTTGCGCTCCAACTGTCGCCTTATTGCGTTACGACAAAAGTAGTTACTTCAATACCGAAACATTTAAGGGGAAAGCCGAAGTGTATAACTTTAGCAATTCCGCACTTGAAAACGCAAAAATTAAATGGTGGCTGACCGATACCGCTGGCAACGTATTGAAAAAGGGAATGCTGAAAAAGCAAACCATTGCCAACGAAAATGTATCGTCGGTCGGTGAATTCGCAATTCCGCTAAAAAATATCAGTAGCCAAAAGGTTACGGTTCATCTCGCAGTAAATGACACGATTAAAAATAGCTGGGACATCTGGGTATATCCCAAACATCAAGATCTGATGCAGTCTACAGATAACGTGTTGTATACTGAAGTTTACGATGATGTTGCAAAAACGCAGTTAGCTCAGGGGAAAACAGTGGTGCTTTATCTTTCACCTGATAAGGTAAAAGGACGGAAATCAATGTTTCACAATCATTTTTGGAACCCCATTATGTTTGCTTGGGCACCGATGACGATCGGCAATCTGGTCCATCATGAACAGGCCATGTTTAATGATTTCCTCACTTCTTACCATACAGATTGGCAATGGTGGGATATCCTGAACCATGCAAAAGTAATCGAAATGCAAAATGCACCACAACAACTGCGTCCCTTTATACAGGTCATTGACAGTTATGATAACAATCAAAAGCTAGGTATAGGTTTCGAAGCCAAACTGAACGGTGGAAAACTGCTGCTACTGGCATTGGATACCAAAACCGATATGGATAACCGTCCGGCCACGCAACAATTGTTGTACAGTATGGATAACTATGTGAAAAGCGCGCAATTTTCGCCACAAGTGGCCGTGGATGAGAATTTTATTCAATCATTTTTAACAAAATAAGAAAGGTTTAAACGATGTTAAAAACAGTTGTATTTCCGATGATGGCGTTTCTTTTAGGTCAAACGCTGATGGCACAGGAAATTAGTGTAGAAAGCAAAGCCTCCGTATCACAGGTTTATAAAAAAACTGTCGAGGCAGAAAGGGCATTATCTTTTAACGATTTGGACATCGAATTTGGCTATGTACTTTATCAGACTGAGATAAATACGGATGCTGAAAGCGAAGATCTGGAATTGGAAAATGTGCGTGATTATGCTGTGGTCTATTTGGACGGTAAGTTACAGGGCACCCTAACTGATCAGGGGAAGACGTTAACGATCAAAGCAAATCCCGGCAAACACATACTCCGACTTTATGTGGAGAACATTGGGCGGATTACCTATGGACCAGAAATTACAGACAATTCAAAAGGATTGTTTGGCTCTGTCAGTCTAGGGGGAAACGAACTTCAAAACTGGAAAATGATCCCCTTAGATGTGCGTAATTATCCACTGAAGAATCTAGTTTTTGAACAAAGTAAATCGAATGGCGGTCCCGGTTTTTACCAAGGTTTTTTTGATCTCAATTCATCCGGAAACAAATATCTCAATATGACAGGTTGGGGAATGGGTGAAGTCTGGTTAAATCAAAAATATTTGGGGTCTTACTGGGAAGAAGAAAAACAACAGTCGATTTTAATCCCTTCGGAATATATAATTTCTGGTCAAAATGAGCTCGTGATCTTTGAACTCAAAAACAATCAGCAAAAGAAGATAAGTTTGTCCCCAACACCTGTTTTTAAATAAATTGACCCCTGGGCTTCAAATGGATCTGAGCAGCGCAAAAGGAGCTTAAGCCGAAATTTTAACGCAGATCTTTGCGTAATAAAAAGAGAATCGTAGCTTAAAAGAAATATTGTCAAAAAAAATAGCTCGGCATTGACAACAGCATGGCATGGCAAAAATCTTGGATTAATCTAAACAGCTTTAGTAGCATCGGTAAATGAAAAAATACAGTCTGATCATTTGTTTTATCGTTTTTTTGGGGCAATCTGTTCTCGGTATTGATCTTTCGAGATACAGGTTTCATCTGATGCCCGAAACTTCGTATTACGGCGGTATACAAAGCATTGCAAAAGACAGTTTAGGACGTGTCTGGTACACTGGGCCCGATGCACTTTTCATGTACGATGGTAATAGCTTCTATCAGTTAAACGATATCGTTTCTGCAAAAAGACCAAAACAGAAATGGGGCTATGGTTCCTTAATCCGGGATAAAAAAGGAAATTTATTTTTAGCTTCGGGACAGGGCTTATTAAAATTTGATTACGAACGGTTTTCTTTTCATGTGGTGGTTTCCGGAATGATCCGTTCGGTTTGTGTACATAGCGATGGTCAGGTTTATATGCTGTCGGACAATAGTGTAATTCGCTATAATCCACAAAATGGACATATTGAAAGCTTTTTGTTACCCAAAAATAAGCCTTTCCAAAATATATTGACAGCCAAAGATGATGTGTTTTTAACCCAAGGCGCGATCGTGCACAAGGTAGAAATGGCTAAGAAAAGCTTGGTCCGGTTTGCAGATCTTGGTGGCACGGCAAACCAAGTGAACGATGTAGTGGCCTACCGGAACTTATATTACTTTCTAACACCGCGGGGAGGAATCCATGTAACAGACTGGTCAGGTGCGTTTAAGCAGAACATCCCAGTAAGCGTAGCGGGAAATTCATCTGTTTTAACCAAAAAACTTTATCTGGACCAAACCGGCGTAATCTGGGTGGCTACACAGGCCGGATTATTTTTTTATGATCCCGCGGCTGAAAGCAGCAGTGCCTTACGGATGAACCTGAACGATGCCTATTCATTACCTAATAACTCAATATGGACAATTTATCCTGATCCAGACCAGGGAGCCTGGATAGGCACTTACGGTGGTAAGATAGCCTATTGCTCGCTTTACGATTCCAGAGTGCGTTACTTTAAGCCCAGTCCAGGAGGTCTAAATCACCCCATTGTCAGTAGTTTTCAGGAAGATCATCTGGGAAATATATGGATCGGCACCGAGGGGGGAAGCCTGAATTACTGGAATAGAAAAAAAGATCAGTTTATTCGTCCTGAACAATCGCAGGGTAGTTCACCAACTCCCCAAATGATTAAACGTCTGAAATTTGACGGAGCGAGCAAAAGTCTATTGATTTCTGCCTATAACGGTGGTATTGGCGATTATGATTTGAATAATCAGCGTTTCAGCAGTTTTAATTTCCGGTCGCCGGAAAGCCAGCAACCGTTAACCGTTTACGATTTTGTAAATGATAAAGAAGGTACCTGGTGGATGACAGACCCCGATAAATCATTTTTATATCGCAAGAAGCCACTGGGTTCTATAGAGATGGTGAACGTCCTTGATGCGCAGGGCAAAAAAATCAATCTGGAAGTCGAAGCACTATATGTGAATGACCAAAATCAGCTCTGTTTAGTTAGTCATCAAGGATTTTTTGTCGCCGATCCTCATACGTTAAAGGTATTGAAGCAATATATGGTCAAAGATGTCTCCTATTCTGCAAATTACCTGTGCAACTATACCGTGACTGCAACTGGCGAAGTATGGCTGGGCACCTTGGGAAAAGGAGTAAACGTGCTTAAAAAAGACGGAACGTACATTAATTATAGTGCAAATAACGGGTTTCCGGCAAAAATGGTATTTGGTATATTAGAAGATGATGCCACGAAAAATGTCTGGTTAAGCACCAGTGAAGGTCTTTTTTGTTTCAATAGGAAATCCCGACAATTTGAAAAAGCCCGATTCTATCAGGAAAATAACATTGGTTCATTTTATATTCATGCCGCTTACAAAACTTCTAGGGGTGAAATGCTCTTTGGTGGCACCAATGGGTTTTTACTTTTCGATCCTGCATACCTCAATAAAAATCCGCAAAAACCAAAGGTTTTTTTTACAGGATTTCTGGTCAATAATAAACTCGTGAAACCAGATGACGGTTCATCAATTTTACCAAAAGACATTGGTAGCCTTTCCAATCAAAAAGGAGATAAGATAAGGCTTTCCAGTAGCCAGTCCAATGTCGAAATTAAGTTTTCGGCAAATAGTTATCTATCAGCAGATAAGAACCAGTTTGCTTATCGGATGTTGGGACTTGGCGAAGACTGGCAAATTAGTCATGCCAACCAGAAATCCGTACAGTTTCTTAATCTTCCGGGTGGCGATTACACCTTCGAAATCAAGGCTTCCAACAATGACGGACAATGGGGCGATCAAATATCGCGATTGTACATTCACGTAGATCCACCATTTTTCTTGTCTTGGTGGGCCTATTGTTTCTATGCAGCAATTGTGTTTGCCTTGCTCTTTTTTATTATGCGATATTATAGCGATAAAAGAGTGTTTAAGGAGCGGCTGGCTCTCGAGCGCTTAAAAGAACAGAATATGCAAGCGCTGAACCAGGCGCGCACCGACTTTTTTACCAATATCTCACACGATTTAAAAACACCGCTAACCTTGGTATTACAGCCGCTAAAGCAACTCAAAGAAACGATTGCGGCCAATGACACAGCTTTGGTTTACATGGATTTAATAGAGCGGAATGTATTCAGAATACAACGGATGATTAGCCAATTGCTGCGCTTTCGCGAAATCGAAAGCCAAAAAATTACACTCAATCCGCAAATTGGCGATTTTATCAATTTTGTAAGAGATATATTTAGCCTATTTGAGCTCTATGCCAATAAAAAAGGCGTTGAAACCAATATTTCCGCGTATAGGGACAATTTATATGTCGCTTTTGATTACGATATCATCGAAAAAATATTGACCAATCTGTTTTCTAATGCTTTAAAATATACACCTGATAATGGATATGTGGGTGTACGTATATATCCTGCTACGGGGGAAGAAAAGGAACGCTTTTCATCCTTAAACCCGACGGAAATCGAATATATCTCCATCGAAGTTATAAATACAGGCGATTGTTTTTCGGAAGAGCAGATCGCGACGCTTTATACTTCTTTCAACCGCTTATCATCTCACCGGCCAACTTTTGAAGAAAGTTCAGGACTTGGACTTGCCATTGTAAAAGAACTGGTGGATGTGCTGGAAGGCAAAATATGGATGATCAATAAGGCCGATAAAATTTCTTTTACCATTTCCTTACCTTTAAAAAAGCAGGCCAGTTCAGGAGATATGCAGTCTAACGTATATGATTATACCGTTTCTGAAATTGACGAAATCATCACGCAGGATACTACAGCCCCCGAAAACGGATCTATCACTATCAAAAAAACAGATAATATCCTGCTGATTGAAGATGACCAGCAGCTTCGTGTCTATCTGGAACAGCGTCTAGCCGAAAAATATAATGTATATACTGCAAGTGACGGAGAAGAAGGCTTAATTAAGGCTGAAAAAATATATCCGCAACTCATTATTACCGATCTGATCATGCCAAATCGCAGTGGTTTCGAAGTCTGCCGCAGCCTTAGACAAAATTTTAAGACTAGCCATATTCCTATTATCATGATTTCAGGTACGGGAGATGATAATCAGAATAAAATAAAAGCATTGGAATATGGGGCAAATGTATTTATTGATAAACCCTTTCATGTCGACTATCTCTTGCAACAAACAGAAACCATTTTAAGAAATCAGCAGGAACTAAAAGAAAAATACAGCAAACATATTCAGGTAGATCCCTCCAATGTTACCGTCACCTCCATGGACGAGGAGCTACTGATTAAGGCCATTCAGGTCATTGAAGAAAACATTGACAATGCCAGTTATTCCGTAGAAGATTTTGTGGCTGATATGAACGTGGGCAGAACTATTCTCTATCAAAAAATACATGATATCGTAGGGATGTCGATCAAAGAATTTATTTTGAATATGCGCCTGAAGAGAAGTGCTTATCTGTTGGAAAAATCGGATTTGACGGTAGCGGAGGTTGCTTACCAAACCGGGTTTAACAACGCCAAATATTTTAGTGTCTGTTTCAAAAAACAGTTTGATCTAAGCCCTTCAGAGTTTAAGAAGAAGGTTTTGAGTGGAAAGAAATAAACAAACAGCCAATATTGAACGATAATGCCTTTCAGACTAACGAAAGACAATCTCTATATTTGAAATCCTAACGATCATGAAAATGACAATTTTAAAAAAAGCGCTTCTGCTCACCTATTTTTTTTGCTTGTGTAACGTGATTAATTTGATAGCTGCCATGCCCCAAACGGGAGATGAGACTGCTATCAGTCCCAATAAATACAGCACTGGTTCCCAGTCAGAGCGGATACAGAAAGCCATAAACGAGGCGAAAAATACGACTGGTAAAGTAGTCATCCCTAAATATGATGCGGTAGCGAAAAAAAGTATCTGGCTCATTGATCAGGCCATTTTGCTTCCCAGTGATTTTGAACTCGAATTGAACAACTGTACCATTAAGCTATCGGATAAATGCCGGGATAATTTTATCCGTTCGGCAAATGCCGGACTGGCAATCAAAGACATCATGCCCTCAAAAAACATCCGGATTATTGGAAAAGGAAATGTCCTTTTAGAAGGAGCTGACCATCCTAGGGCTACCGGTGACCATAATAAAACCTTGTCCCTCAACCCCAGTGGATTTGAGCAATCTTATGGTACCGATGCTGGCAAAGCCGGAGAGAACCAAAAAGGCGGATGGCGAAACCACGCCATCATATTGGCGCATACCGATGTATTTGAGGTGAGCGGCATTACATTAAAAGATTATCATGGGCATGGACTGGTATTGGAACGCTGTACAAACGGTAAGGTAAGCGATATGACTTTTAACGTGAGGCAGGCCGTTACTGTTGATGGAGCAGACAAACAGATCTTGAACCAAGACGGTATGGGCATACGTTTTGGCTGTAAAAATATTCTTATTGCAAATTGCAAAGGTAAAAGCGGCGACGACTTTATTAATATAGGATTAACAGACACCGGGGTGGGAGCAGGCGAAGAAAATGTCAATGTGGTCAGTGGTTCGATATATCGGGGCGAAATCGACAACATTTCAACTATTTATCTTCAGAACTGGCAGGACTTCTATTCAATTTCACACCGATCCATACGGATTATGCCTGTAGGTAAACTTCGTATAAGTAATGTTTTAATCGAGAATATGGTTATCAGTCCGCTAGCACAACAGGGTTTGGTGGTCGAGTATGGCGAGCATGTACAAGGCTTATTTGTACGAAATTTAATCAGTCATCACCCTATAAAAGCGAAAGGTATCTCGCAGGCCAGTTTCAGAGATATTATTTACAGAGGCCAGGGGGAAGCTATCGATGTGCAACCAAGCGATACGGTTATTCTTGATCATGTAATACGTTAAAAAAGAATAATAAAGCGCTCTTAATCTCCGTTGTAGCGCGAAAAACACCTGTTTTTGCCTTTTGTACAAAATCAAACCATTTTCGTACAAAAACGAACCCTATGAATTGGTGATGATTATAGTTTTGTCTTAACCAATTTTAAAAAAGCAAAATATGTGTATGAAAATTCCTCCCGACCACGTGATTAGGCTCACGCAGGGTAATCCGAACTTTACAAAAAACATTGGCATTGTACGGCTGAGTTTTATGCTTCGTTAATAAGTCCGAAAACGAAGTCTTGCCATCAGCATTGTAAATGCATTAGCAGCAATGCGATGTTATTTATCACAACAAGTTAAATTTAATATCCAAGCCTATTGAAGCAGACTTATTTCAAACTCATATTCTTTACGAGAAAGGGAACGTAAAGAACTAAAGTAAATTTTAACTAACCAATATAAATCAATGATACAAAAGATACATATCTGGCTCAGAAGCTGGATAATGAGTGCTACCCTATTGTCGGTGGCATCAAATTACGCTTATTCGCAGGCCACAGATCAGATGCAGGTCAAAGGTCAGGTGACCAATGATGCGGGACAGGGACTTAAGGGTGTTTCCGTCATGATTAAAGGAGCGAAAAAGGGGGTGCAGACAGATGCAAATGGTTACTATACCATCCAGGCAGCACCTACGGCTACGCTACTATTTACCTACATCGGCTTTAATAGTCAGGAAATAAAAGTCAATCCATCAGGAGTCATCCATGTGAAAATGTCCGGAAATAATGTTCTGGATCAGGTTGTTGTTGTCGGTTATGGTACAGCCAAGAAAAAAGATTTAACAGGTGGCTTGGCTGTCGTCGGAAAAGAGCAGCTAAGCATGGTATCGACCTCCAACCTAATGGATCGTTTGGTGGGACAGGTGGCGGGCTTCTCCATTACTACCGGTGAAGCTGCGCCGGGAGCATCACAAACGCTGTTGATAAGGGGAGAAAATTCAATATCGGCCAATAATAGTCCTTTGATTATTCTGGACGGTATTCCCTACAGCGGATCCTTGGCAGATATTGATCCAAACAATGTCGAAAACCTTTCTATCTTAAAAGATGCCTCCGCTTCGGCTATCTACGGTTCGCGTGCGGCCAATGGGGTTATTCTGATACAAACAAAACGCGGTGCGTTGGGTAGAGCACAGGTAAACTATAAAGGTTTGATCGGGATGGCCGAACCTATGCAGCGCATCAACGTCATGGGGCCAAATGAATATATCCGCTTCCAGCAAGATATTGCCCGTATTAGGCAAGGTTACACAGGCGCTTTGTTGGATCCTATTGCAGGTGATATTATCAGCGTAACGGAGCGTGGCAATTACGCGAAAGACATTACGCACAACTGGCAGGATTA
The DNA here is from genome assembly GCA_022712315.1 of Sphingobacterium sp. Taxonomy (GTDB): domain Bacteria; phylum Bacteroidota; class Bacteroidia; order Sphingobacteriales; family Sphingobacteriaceae; genus Sphingobacterium. Next base: position 21,034 of record JALAGS010000101.1, read on the forward strand.
TGTCTTTCGGAAAGCGTTGACCATGGATCATCAACTGAGCATCTCGGGAGGTACTGAAAATACAAAATATATGGCTGCCCTAGCCGCTTTGGATCAAGAAGGTGTGGTGTATAATTCCAAGTTGTCACGTTTAAATATAACCACCAATGTGGATCAGACTTTTAATAAATGGCTAACAACTGGTATAGGCCTGCAGTATACCCGGAAAAGCGACGGCGGTATTACGCCAAATTTGGAACATGCTATTAAACAAAGTCCTTATGGTAGCTATAAAGACGAATCGGGGAAATATGTGGCCGAGCCCATGGAGTATTCATTGATCGTTAATCCGATGCGCAACGTCAATGCGATTCAGGATAGGTATAATAACAACTTCTTTCTTTCGGGCTATGCTAATATTTTGCTACCTGTAGAAGGTCTCTCCTTACGATCAAATTTTGGTTATAATTATCGGAATGGATTTACAGGAACCTATTACGGACGCAACACTTTTGAAGGCCGGGATCAAGGTACGCAGGCCGGAGGGAGTGCTTCTATCAACAATTCCAATTATAACGATTATACCTGGGAGAACCTGCTCAAATACGAGCGGCAGATCGGCGATCATCGTTTTGATGTGACGGGTTTATTCAGTATGCAAAAAACGAAAAGCTGGTCGACGGCGCAGAGCGGAGCCGGTTTTGTAACCGATGATACCGAATATTTTATGATAGGTTCGGCCAGCCGCCTTGTTTCCAACAGTGCTTCTTTATCGGAATCAGCCATGCTGTCGTATATGGGGCGGATAAATTATGCCTATAAAGGTAAGTATCTATTGACGTTGACTGGACGTACGGATGGAGCCTCGGTATTTGGTGTCAACAATAAATACGCATTTTTTCCAGTTGCGGCGGCGGCATGGCAAATCGGAGAAGAGCGTTTTCTGAAAGATAACGTCAAATGGCTGGATATGCTGAAAATCCGTCTTTCTTACGGTGCCAACGGTAACCAGGCGATTACTCCCTACCGCACTTTAGACCGCCTATATTCCAACGTCAAATATATTTGGGGAGATGATGGTGCTGCAGTTACTACGGCATATTTAGCCGGAGATGGTGTGGGTAACCCTAATTTGAAATGGGAGACCACCTATTCGACCAACCTGGGGCTGGACTTTCAGTTGTTTAATAATAGATTGGGCGGTACTATTGATGCTTATCTCTCTAAGACGAAAGATTTGCTGATGACCCGTACTGTACCGATCATGAACGGGTATAACCGAATTTGGGACAATATTGGTGCGACTCAAAATAAAGGGATTGAGGTCACCTTAAATTCAGCGAATGTTAAAGGAGAAAATTTCCAGTGGAATACCACGGCTGTATTTTCCTTAAACAGAGACAAAATTGTCGAGTTGAGAGGGGATGGGATCGATGATATTGCCAATAACTGGTTTATTGGTCAGCCATTGAGAGTATTCTACGATTATAAAATGATCGGTGTATGGCAGAATGGTGAAACCATTACTGTTGATGGTGCAGCTCCCGGAGCTGCCAAACTGTACGATCGCGATGGCAACGGCAAGATAGAAGCCAGCGATAGGGTAGTCATCGGATCTAAAAATCCACGCTACACAGCTTCTTTAGCCAACCGGTTTGCTTACAAGAATTTTTATGCATCAGCTTTGGTTACCGGTGTTTTTGATGTATGGCGCGATGATCACATGGCCAATCTAGGTGCCTGGACTTTTGGAATTACCAACTATGTACACGATGCCAATTATTGGACGCCGGAGAATCCCAATGCGACGATCGTTTCGCCGGGCTATCTCAATCCATTAGGACACGGCTATTATAAAAAGGTGAGCTACGTACAGGTAAAGAACATCACCTTTGGCTATAAGTTGCCACACAAAATTGCTAAAAAGGTAGGTGTAAATGGTATTGATGTAAATGTCAGCGTCAACAATCTCAATACTATTTCTAATATCAGGGAGGTACTCAATTACGACAACACCTGGATGGCCTCTTATCCAACGGCACGATCGTATATGTTTGGCTTAAATGTAAACTTCTAATCGAATAGGACATGAAAATGAAAAATATTATCACAACAGGTTTGGGGCTTATCGTATTGTTCTCCTTAGGAGGCTGTAAGAAGTTTCTGGAGGAAGAACTGAAAACTGAACTGGCGCCATCCAATACCTATACCAGCACCTACGGTTTCGAGGTGGGGAGCGCTGGTCTATATACGCTCACCCGTTCAGAATACAATACCTATGGCGAAGGTGGTGCCTTTATTCACAATGGTGCCTGTCCATACGAAGCCTTACAGGTCTCTACAGATATCGCCGATGCCATCAATAGTGACGGCTCACTGACGGCTTTTGCCAACCTTACATTGACTGCCTCCGAACGTTTCGTAGGAACTTACTGGAACTGGGCTTATAATCTTATTTCATCGGCAAACCTCATGTTGGTTTATTCCGAAAAAAACACCAATTGGGATACACCGGAAGATAAAGCCCGCTTCCAGGCTGAAGCCCGCTTCTTTCGGGCTTATGCTTACCGTACCTTGGTTTATCTCTACGGTGATGTACCTTATGTGGAAACCATTCTGTATGATTTTCAGCTTAATTTTACACGCACACCAAAAGCCGAAGTTATCGGGCACATGGTCGACGATCTGAAGTTTGCCGTGGATAACCTACCTACCAATCCGGACGGCGTCAAAGAAGGGAAGCTGACCAAATGGGCCGCGAGCCATTTACTGAGCGAAATATATCTGTTGCAGGGCAATCATGCCGAAGCCGAAAAGGCCGCATTGGCGGTCATCAACAGCGGTTATTATAACCTGATGAAAAGCCGGTACGGTGTCAATGGCAGCAAACCGGGCGATGTATTCAGCGATTTATTTCTGGAAAATAATCAAAATAGAAAAAGTGGCAATAAAGAAAGTATCTGGGTATTACAATTCCAGTTTAACACGATCGGCGGTGGTACCAATTCGGATGACTGGACCCGGAGGGCGTGGATACCCAATTACTCGACCATTACGGGATTTGTACTGGCTGATACCCTGGGTGGTCGCGGAATCGCACAGTTAGTACCGATGAAATGGTGGGTAGGTACCACAGGTACCAATGCGACAGGCAATGTGGCCGGCATTTTCGAAGCAAATGATATCCGTAATTCAGGCTATAATATTAAGCGTAACTGGTATTATAACAACGCAAACGAGGCCTCGCTATATGGCAAAAAAGCCAATATTACCGAACAGACCTGGTTTACGACAAAGAGCCTGTTTCCAGCAATTACAAAATTCTTTTATGGCCGTACTGAAAATCTAAGCCTGACCGGCAGTTATAAAGACCGCATGAAATTCCGTTTAGCCGAAACCTATCTGTTGCTTGCCGAAGCCTATCTGGGTCAAAACATGCCTGATAAAGCTGCGCAAGCCGTTAATGAGGTACGGAAAAGAGCGGGAGCATCCGAAGTCACGGGCGCACAGATGACTATGGATTTCTTGCTCGATGAACGTATCCGCGAATTAGTTGGCGAAGAAAGCAGAAGGTTCACCTTGGTGCGTACCAATACGTTGGTGGAGCGTGTCAAAAAGTATAATAATGCAATAAAGGATAAAATCACGGACAATAATATCCTGTGGCCGATTCCGCAGGTGATCAGGGATGCAAATACAGGAGCACCATTCCCTCAGAATCCGGGGTATAATTAATGGTGGCGGGAAGCTGTATGAATCACATTTGAATTTTCTCCAGCTTCCCGATCTGATGACAAACAGCGACTGCGCCAGTCAGGCGCATGAAACTATCCAAATGTTAGTAAAAACATAAATCAATGAAAATAATCAATTATTTATACAAAGCTTTATTTTTCTCATGCATGGTAATGTGCCAGTTATCGTGCAAGCAGGAAATTCAGGATATACCCAAAGTCAATGAGACGATGGAACTTCAGCCTTCATCAGAAAACATTACGCTGGACGAGGTCAATATGACCAAAGATATTGTCACATTTAACTGGAAGCCCGCCAGGGCACAGTCAGATGATCATTTGGTCAGCTACAGCACCATGTTGGATGTCGTGGGTAATAATTTTGGTACCGGTACAGCCATATTCAACTATGAGGATGATGATGTATTCAGTAGAAGCTTTACCTCCGAACAGCTGCAAAATTGGGCAAACGAAAAGTGGGGAATACCGGCAAATAAGAGCTTTACGCTGGAGTTTAGGGTGGTTGCCCAATGGGAGGGAGGCGCTACTTTTGAGGCACCTGAAGTACGAACCGTAAGAATTTCAGTAACCCCAATGAAGACGGTTGTTTTTGATGCCGATAAGGTGTTCTTAAGCGGAAGTGCGGTTAGCGGAAGTAAGGTGGAGATGCCTAAAACATTGGAAAACCTAGATCAGTATGCCTATGTATTGAATTTACAGCCGGGCGAACTAGAAATTCCGGTCGAATTTAACGGGGAGACCAATTATGTGGTTACTGCCGATGGAAGCGCTGCATTAAACGATGGTAACGCAGTGGGTATAAAGATGAGAGAACCTGTATTCTCCTGGAAGATAGAAACTGCTGGAGAGTACCGTGTCGTGGTCAACATGCAGAAAGCCACGGCAACAATCTATTCACCTGCAAAAGCCCTCGCAGCAAAGACCGTGACCTGGACGGGGGATCAACCCTATACAACCACTGTGACGGATTTATGGATGCACGGAAGTATTAATGGCTGGGGAACTCCGGTTAAAATGGATTGCCAGGTCAGTTTGGCCGATCCGCAAGTTTTGGTCTATACTGGTGGTAAGGTAGGGACTACCAAGTTTATCGTGGCTGGAGATAACAGCAATAACAAAAACTTGGCTTACGCATTTAGCGCTCCGCCCACATCTGATGGTGTAGCCCAGACTCTGACCCTCACTTTGGGAAAAGTAGCTGAATTGGGCGGCGGCACCGCGAGTGCAAATCGCAATTCTTATTTCACTATTCCGGCGACGACCAATGTGCTGATTTTTGATTTAAGAAACATGACAATGCTAGCGTTAAAACGGTAAACGACCGTATAAAAGCGCATAAATTAACTTTAACATTTTTGAAAGTGAAAAATATAAATTATAAAAAAGCCTGTCTCAAAGCATTTACTGTTATGCTTTGCTTTCTAGCAGTTTCATGTAAGAAAGATAGCGCTGATAGTGAAAGTGCTATCTCGGGTACCTTGGTAAAACCCAGTTACAACCGGAGTTCCATGTTTCGTAACCCTTTAAACGGCTGGGTCATGTACGCATCAGCTTCGGGTAATCCCTCTTATTGGGATACCCAATTCTATGTACCTGACTTAGGTAAAACGGTCAAAGCGATTGATTATGCATCAGCCTGTTATATCCGTACCAGCTGGCGAACTTTTAACCCTAGCGACGGTGTTTATGCCTGGAGAGATCCTGGTACGGCAATCTATAAGATGATTAAAGGGGCACAGGATAAAGGACTGCCAATTGCCTTTCGTATCGTCGTCGACGGCCGAGACCAGGGGGCAAATACGCCACAATTTGTATTCGATGCAGGGGCCAAGTATTATGTGGCCAATGCGTCTTTCCCCGATAGAAAAACACCAGTGCTACAAGACCCTATTTTTAGAAAATATTATAGCAAGCTGATCGAAGAATTGGCTAAGGATTTTAACGATTTAAATAAAACCTCTTTTGTAGATGCCTATGGACTTGGTTTATGGGGCGAGGGACATAGCGTCATTTATGAAGACCCGAATAACCCCTCCGGTCAAAATATTGAAGTCATCAAAGAAGAAGTCATCGATTGGATTTCGGACGTGTATACAAAGAACTTCTCAAAAGTACCCTTGCTGATCAATTACCATCGCGTAGTTGGTGATCCTGCGGGCAATGGCGCTCCCAATCCTAATTCGGAGAAGCTATTGAATAAGATGATTAACAAAGGATATAGTCTGCGTCAGGATGCCTTTGGAATGACCGATTATTATCAAAGCTGGGAAAAGAACTTTGCTAAGATCTGGAATTTTAAACGTCCGATTATTATGGAAGGAGGCTGGATTACCACAGGCACGCACCGTTACTGGACAGATCCAAGTGGTAAATATAGACAAGACCACCCCGAAGATGTTCGACAGGGTGAATTTGACAGCTCCTTGGAAGCTGCTGTAAATATGATGGATTTCCGTATCGGTGAAATCGAAAGCTGGTTTACCAAATCTTTTACCTTATGCCAGCGTTTTATTTCTGAAGGTGGCTATCGTTTATATCCCGATCGGGTCTATTTGCCGGAGAAAGTCAAGGCTGGTACCGAAACGACAATTAACCACCGCTGGCGGAATATGGGCTGGGGGTATTTTCCGAACAATATTCCCCAATGGAACTATAAATATAAGGTAGCTTTTGCACTCCTGGATGAAGAAAATAAGGTGAAAAAAATTTTTGTAGATGATAAAGGAGAACCTTCCACCTGGCTTAAGAATAACCCAATAGCCTACGAATTAAAAGCTAACGTAAGCGTCCCCGCTGGAAACTATACCTGGGCCGTCGCAATCGTTGATACGACAAATGAAAATCAGCCGGGTATAAGACTTGCCGTAAACGGTGACATTACCAGCACGGGATGGTTAAAACTATTGAAAGTTCAGGTGCAATAAAATTAAGCAGAGCCTGACAGAAACAGCTACCAAACGATTGATTGGTGGCTGTTTTTTCATTCAGAATTTTTTGAGTAAAGTTACTGATCAATCATCTATTTATTAAGGTCAGGTCGCAAGATGTTTTTTGTGAAAAAATAACTTAAAGGAAACATAGCGAGGCCTAAGCCCCGCTTATGTTTCAGCTTTTATAATTCGGGTGAAATATAATTTGCAGACTATATTCCTAATTCACCATGGGCAAGCATATGTCTGTAAATTGTTCTGCAGTTGTCGAAGAATCCTGAACAGGAATTTTCGACATAGGTTTGCGAAGTGAAGGTGTCAATTACTTGGCCACTAGCATTGTAGACTGTTAGCGTGTAAACACACTTTGTTAGAAACTTTGCATTGTTTTCCTTTGTTGATTCGGCAACTTCGACTTTGCTGGTGCTTTCAGTTGCTGCGGAAGTACTTGTTTTTACTTCTGCATTTTCTTTCGGTGCTTTTGTGTCCGTGCCTGCAAAAGCCGCTGTCGATAGCGCAGCTACGGCTATCAGACTCATCAATAACTTTTTCATTGTTTTTAAGTTTTTTTGTTAAACCATATATGCCTTTTGGGCATGTTATAATTATCTATTAATAAAAATAAGGACAAGAAAATTGCCTGATATGGACGATTAGTATTCGTGGCGGTTGATCTAGTATTCGCCCATGCTTAGTCGATATTCAGTTTATCCAGTAAAATCGAAAGCTAGTAGGTCAAGTAACTTCAACAGTCTTATTTCATGGAATGATAACGATCCAATCTACTTGGACAGCTCTGTTTTTTTATAGGGAGATTGAGCTCGAAATTATGGATATTAATGTTAATTTTATATGAAATTAACATCTGTTAGGTTAATTTGCATCAATTAAATATACCGAATTCATGATCGCTGGACTGAAACATATTTCCATATCAATGGACGATTTTCTCTTATTACAAGCTGGAGATCAGTCTATTTTTGGTATTGTGTTTAACTATTATCAGCCAATTATCTATTTTAAAGTCAGGCAGCTCTGTAAAAGTGATAGTGATGCGGAGGAAGTTACACAGGAAGTTTTTATTGAATTTTATTTAAAGAGGATGCAGCTTTCTGGCCCGGAAGCCATTTTTCCTTTTCTATTTGCTATTTCAAGAAGAATGGCCATATCCAATTTTCGTAAATCGCTGGTCCGGTCCAACTATCTGCAGTCCCTTCAGCACACTTGGCCTGAAAGCTTTTCGTTGCAGGAAGAATTGGATGGCAAAGAGCTACAGGTTATCTTAGAATCCATTATTGAGCAATTGCCTCCACAGCAGCAGGCAATTTACCGACGCAGCAAGTTTGAAGACCAATCTTATCAGGAAATTGCCGATGAGGAAGGACTCTCCAAAAATACAGTACGCAATCACCTCAGCCTCGCCTCGAAATTTGTCCGGTTTAAGCTGGATAAAATCCTGTCCATCTTTTTTTTCTGAGCAGCTCGGGTTGCCACCTCTTTTTTTGCAAGTGCATAAGCCATCCTATAGGCTAAAAAAATAGATCATCTACTATCCATAAAAAAAAATATTTTTCCATTGGTACTTTTTTCAGGTTCGCGCGATTATGTAGTTGAAATCGATCCAAAGGAATGAACCAAATTGAACAATACAACCAATTAATACGTAAATATCTTGCTGATCAAGCTAGTAAAGAAGAACAGGAACTGCTCCAGGGATTACTGGATGATCCCGTATTTCTTCAGGCTTGGGAGAACGTCTGGCGGGAGAACTCGTATCCCGTACAGCCTGCCACATACCCAGATCCACATCGGATGATGGGAAATATATGGACTGATCCCCGAATTGCACAACCGGCAACCATTCAGCAAACGACGACAGATGGACATTTTAATTTTAGGAGAAGATGGTGGCAGGTTGCGGCAGTCTTTCTTGCATTCTTCGGTGCAGCGCTCTGGGGCTACCACAACTATTATAAAGTGGATACGCAGCCAAAAGAGCTGTTGTCTAATGTGTCGATCGTACCGGGGTCTGATAAAGCCATGATCATTCTTGAAAATGGAAAAGAGATCGACCTCAGTTTACTCCGTGCGGATACGGTGCTTGACCAAGGAGAATATTTGATTACCAAAGATAACAAAGGTCAAATCAGTTATCGTCTTAAAGACAACTTATCACCAACAAAGAACATTGTCTACAATACAGTCGTTACCCCGAGGGGCGGAGAATATACATTAAAAATGGCGGACGGAAGTCTGGTGCAGCTTAATGCCGGCAGTAAGATTAAATATCCCGTAAAATTTGATGCGAAATTGCGGTCGGTGCAGCTTGAAGGTGAAGCCTATTTCGAGGTGGCCAAAATGGACGTTAAAGGCAAAAGGGTACCTTTTATTGTGCAAAGTGGAGCACAAACGCTGGAGGTGCTTGGAACACATTTTAACATCAAGAGTTTTGGTGATCGCATCGTTACCACCTTGGTAGAAGGAAAAGTCAGGCTCTCCTTTGCCGATGCTGCTTTGAAAGAACAGGTCCTTGCACCCAATGATCAGGTCGTGTTCGATAAAAGCCGTACCAGTGTGAAAAAGGAGCAAGTGGATCCGTTCTATAGTCTTGCCTGGAAAAATGGAAATTTCGCTTTCGATAATGCATCCATTCAAACGGTCATGGACGAGGTCGCACGTTGGTATGATGTCGAGGTGAGTTATCAAGATCAGCTGCAAGGACAGCACTTCTCCGGCACAATTTCCCGCTATGAAAATATCGATAAACTATTGAAAACAATTGCTTTCGCCGGTGGCGTACATTTCCAACGTAAAGGAAGGAGGATATATGTGCTAAACTAACGCTGATGAGAAGATAAGCATGTATAACAATCAGGAGCGCGCCAACGCCCCTGAAAGTTTTGTCTTTTTCTCGACATGGATGAATAGTAAAACCGTTAAATTTTATCTCAACCGAATGCAATTTACTAAAAAAAAATTGATCGAACCGGGGCAATTATGCCAGGTAAGATCCCAGAAAATACCAATTTCTATGAAATTGTCTTTAGCAATTCCACTCCTGTTCGCGGCCAATTTGCAGCTGCACGCCTTTACTTTCGGCCAGACCGTCAATCTGAAGCGGAACAATGTCAAGGTGAGTGTTGTCTTGAAAGAACTACAGAAGCAAAGCGGATACAATATTTTTTACAACGAATCGCTGATCGCAAAAGACGACCGTATCAGCGTCAGCTTCAACAATATTCCTTTTGAAGAAGCGCTGAAAGATTTATTGAGCCAGCTTCAGTTATCTTATGTCAAAGCAGATAAAAATATTGTCTTGAACAAAAGGACAGATCAGGCCGTTCGTCAAGCGTCGGCTACGGAGGCTCCGCAGCTGTACCCGGTCAAAGGATTTGTCAAAGACGATCAGGGCCGGCCCTTAGACAATGTTACAATCAGCGAAAAAGGCAAAAAGGAGAAAACGCTCAGTCGTGAAGATGGCAGCTTTCAGATCCAGGTCAGTAGCCGTGATGCTATACTTGTATTTACCATGGTAGGCTATCAGCCACTGGAAATGGCGCTGACACAGCAGTCTACATTGCAAGTGACCATGAAACCGGCCATCAATGCAATGGAGGAGGTGGTCGTCGTGGGTTATGGTGTGCAGAAAAAAGCCAATCTGACGGGTGCGGTATCGCAGGTCAATGGGGATGATATCGCATTGCGTCCAAGTGCAAATATAGCAGGTACGCTCCAGGGGCTTATGCCGGGCTTGAATATTCAGCTCAACAACGGTGATCCATCCAAAACACCTGACATCAATGTGCGGGGATTCAATTCCATCAATGAGGGCGGCCCGCTGGTATTGATCGATGGGATCGAAGGGAATATCACACGGGTTAACCCCAATGATATTGAAAGTGTTTCTGTCCTGAAAGATGCCGCCTCTGCAGCCATCTATGGAGCCCGTGGTGCTTTTGGTGTTATCCTGGTGACCACAAAAAAAGGAAAGGCAGGGACAGTGAAGGTCGATTATGTCAATAATTTTGCCTGGACTACACCGGCCTCCCGTACCGATTATATCTCCGATCCCTATGTCTATGGGAAAACCGTAGATGCCGCACTGTACGGTTATAACGGCAGTTCCTATACACGTTATAATGCAATGGACTGGGAAGCGATCAAAATGGTGGCTGCAGGTGAGATTGCGCCCTTTCATGAGAAGCAGACGGACGGAACCTATAAGTTTTTCTATAAAACCAACTGGTGGGATTACCTATTTAAAAAATATCAACCCTCCAACTTCCATAATATCGCCATTTCAGGCGGCAGTGAAAAGTTGAAAGCTTATCTCTCTGGACGTGTATTCAAACGGGAAACGATCAACAATATCAATGATGATGCGAATATGGACCGCCAGAATATGAAATCCAATTTGGTATTCACGCCCAATAGCTGGTTGGAAATTTCGAACAATACGCAGTTCATCAATGAAAAGGATAAAGAATATGGTGGCTACAGCAATGGTCTGGGGGGACTTTGGAGTACGACGACCTGGTATAATCTGATGCCTTTCTATCCCAATTTTGTGGATGGTATTCCAACGGATATCGGTGTAGGGACCGGCGGTCAGGGAGCCAATGCAGGACTGGAATCGGGAAAGAGCTGGGAGCTGCGTAATAGTGAAGAGTTTACCAATACTTTCCGTGTCCTGCTTAAGCCATTGAAAGGCCTACAGGTAAATTTTGATTATAGCAACCGTATCGAAAACTTTTCACGGAGCACACGCCTCAGCCCCTTTAGTTACTATTCGGGCAACAAACTCAATTATACGACTGCAGGCCTCAACCGCCTGACAGAATACCGCTGGAAAGACAAGTATAACGCGATGAACCTGTTTGCGACCTACGAAAAAAATGTGGCGCAAAAGCATCAGTTCAAATTATTGGTGGGCTACAATCAGGAATCCTTTGACCGGGACCGTATCGCCGGGGCCATGGACGATCTCCTGATCGAAGATCTATCCAACCTGGCGCTGGGTACCTCCATGTATAGCCTGAGCGGATCAGCTGAAAATTGGGCTATTCAAGGCGTATTTGGCCGTTTTAATTATGCCTACGATAATAAATACCTACTGGAAATAAATTCACGGTACGATGGTTCATCACGGTTTCCCAGTGGGAGTCGATGGGGATTTTTCCCTTCCGTCTCATTGGGCTGGCAGCTGGATCGTGAGCACTTTTGGGAATCGATCAAAGGCAGTATACCAACCCTAAAACTCAGAGCTTCCTATGGCAAGCTCGGCAACCAGACTGTAGGGGTCAATACCTTTAAGGAGTTGATGACGGTGCAGCAGTTGGCTTGGCTAAATGGGGGCTCCCGTCTTATTGGGGCGAGTACGCCGGCACCTTTGCCGAATGTTGTCACCTGGGAACGTACCAAAAGCATTGACTTCGGTGTTGATCTTGGGCTGATCCAGAATAAGTTAAATGTTAATTTTGACTGGTATCAGAAGGATGTCGAAGGCATGTATCTTCCGGGCCAGCCACTACCAGCCGTATTTGGTGCCAGTGAACCGCGTGAAAACTACGCCGCTTTGCGTAATAAAGGTTTTGAAGTGGGAGTAAGTTACCAGGACAAGTTCGACGTAGCCGGTTCACCTTTCCGCTTCAATATTGGCGTGAATACCACCAATTTTAAAGGGATCATCACGAAATATAATAATCCACAAGGCTTGTTGAGTTCCTATTACGAAGGACAGGTGCTGGGGCAGATCTGGGGATATCATATCGACGGACAGTTTCAGTCCGATGCGGAGGCATTGAGCTACCAGAATAGTTTCCAGGATCCACAATTGTCCCTCTCCAAAGTATATAATGATATTCTGAGTGTGTCGCAAAATAGTGAATGGAATATGTTGCGCGGCGGCGATGTGAAATACGTGGATCTCAATGGTGATGGACGCATCGACAAAGGCGATAATACGCTTGCCAACCACGGTGATATTAAACCCATTGGTAATGCCATGCCGAAATTTCCATTTGGAATCAATATGAGTGCTTCCTGGAATAATTTTGATCTCTCGGCAGCCTTTGCTGGTGTTGCCAAACAGGATTGGTACCCGACAGGAGATTTATACTGGGGTTCCTACCAGCGCCCATATCTTTCCTTTGTACGCAAAGACTTGGTAGATAATGCATGGACGCCGGACAATAAAGGGAACAGGTATCCACAGATCTATCGGGGATACTCGTCGCTGCAGAGTGGAAGGTCGCTGTACGAATTGAACGACTATTACCTGACCAATGTTGGGTTCCTACGGATGAAAAATTTTACGTTGGGATACACCTTACCGCAGAAATGGACAAGGCGCTATAAAGTTGAAAAATTACGGTTTTACTTCAGCGGCGAGAATCTGTTGACCTGGAACTTTGGCCATCTGACGAAGTATATAGATCCCGAACAAGCAGGTGCAATGATCAATTATAATTCGCCTGCAAGTGCCAATGATCCTGCGGATTCCTCGGAGCGGGGACTGCTACGGGACTATCCCATGGGTAAAACTTATTCTTTTGGTTTAATGCTTACGCTTTAATACTTGACAACGCAATGATAATGAAACTTACAACAAACACCTATAAACTACTTGGTCTGTTGATCTTGCTATCGCTGGCAGCTTGTCAGAAAGATTATTTGGACCGTCCCTCGGAGGACCAGGTGGAAGCGCCTTATTTTTTCAATACAGCAAAGGATCTGGAGGTGGCCACCAATGATTTTTACACCTTTTTACCCAATGAATCCTGGTATACAAACGATGGTAATTCGGATAATATGATACCCCTTACGGTTGCCGACCGGATCAAGGGCAATCGAACTGTCCCCGTGGGAAGCGGTTCGGGCGGTTGGTCCTGGAGCCAGTTGCGCAAGATCAATTATTTTCTGGCCAACTACCATAAAGTTCCCGACGCTGTAGCACAAAAGAAATACGGCGGCATAGCCCGTTTTTTTAGAGCGAATTTTTATTACGATAAGGTGAAAACTTTCGGTGACGTGCCCTGGTACGGAAAGGTGCTGAGTGCCAAAGATGAAGACCTTTTCAAGGCTAGGGACACCCGGCAGCTGGTGATGGATTCCATTATGGCCGATCTGGACTATGCGATCGAAAATATACCAGCTGAAAAACAGCTTAACTTGATCACTAAATACACGGCGCTGCTGCTGAAAGCAAGGGTGGCACTCTTTGAAGGAACATTTAGAAAATACCATCAGATCGCAGGACATGAAAAGTTCCTGAATGAGGCTGTTAGTGCATCGACCGAATTGATGAATAGTGGGGCCTATACCTTGTACAGCCAGGGCGGTGGGGATCAAGCCTATCGGAATCTATTCGCCCGAAATAATCAGGATCAGGTGGAGACTATCCTTGCCATTGATTTTGAACTGGGCATGCGTGTGCATGGCCTTGGCTATTCCTTTACCTCAGCAACTTCGGGGGCGTACGGTATCGCCAAAGATATGATCAATAGCTATCTGATGAAGGATGGAAGCCGTTTTACGGATAGATCAGGTTACAAGACCATGGAATTCTATCAAGAAATGCAGAATAGAGATCCAAGGCTTACACAGACAACAGCGGGGCCAGACTTCCGAGCTAACGGCGAAACAGCGAATGAGCCTGTCAACTTGACGATCACCACGACAGGCTACCGTCTGATCAAGGCATTGCCGGATAAATTGCAATGGGGCGTATCGGCCTCCTATTTTGATGTCATCTTATTCCGTTATGCGGAGGCACTGCTGATCAATGCCGAAGCAAAAGCCGAACTTGGGACGATCAGTCAAAGCGACCTTGACTTGACGGTCAATAAGTTGCGTAGCCGTGCGGGGATGCCGATGCTATCCCTCGCTGAAGCGAATGCTAACCCTGACCCCTATCTGCTGGCCATGTATCCCAATGTTGATGCTGGTGCATTCAGGGGAGTTCTTTTGGAAATACGGCGCGAAAGACGGATCGAATTGTTCAACGAAGGACAGCGCTGGGATGACTTAATGCGATGGAAAGCCGGATCCAAACTGAATCAGCCTATTGTCGGGGTTTATTTTCCCGGTATCGGAGCTTATGATTTTACAGGAGATGGCAAGGCGGATGTGTATGTCCATACAGGTAATACATCGGGTGCACCGGGTACGGTGACCACCTTGATCAATATCAATCAGCGGACACTTTGGGACCCAGTTTCGAATACACAGAATGCCAATAAGGGGTCACTTGATCCATTTTATCAACGGGGTAAGTTTGATGAAAAACGTGATTACTATGCACCGATCCCAATCGAAGATATCAAGTTAAACCCAAATTTGAAACAAAATCCTGAATGGGAGAAATTATACAGATAACATGAAACAACTTATTTTTATTTCGATCCTCTGTTATCTTTTGATCCCTGGATATACGTACTGTCAAAAACAGGATCGGCCTGATTATGCCGTTGGCTACTCTCTTGATATCCGGAAGATAGCATTTGAAAAGCTAAAAGCAGACAAAGAAGCTGGTATGGATTATATAGAGATTGCAGGTCTCGGAAGCTTCGTCAATGCAGACCTCAGTTTAAAAATCCCGCAGGCTGAATGGTTGCTTAAATGCGATTCGTTGGCCATTGTACTGAAAAAAGCTGCGGTGAAGGTATGGTCTATCCATATGCCCTTTTCCGCCAAAATAGATATCTCTACGCTGGACGAACAGCAGCGGCAGCAGGTGATGCGAATGCATTTGCAGCTACTGGAAGGTCTTTACCGTCTTCATCCGCAGGTGATTCTGTTTCACCCATCCTATTATCTCGAACCCAACAGACGCGAGGCCCGCAAGGAGCAGCTGGTACGTTCTGTCAATGAGTTGTACACGGCGGTATCGGGGGCAGGGCTTCAACTCGTCATCGAAAATATGCTCGGGCCTTCGCTGACGGTAGGGGAGCGGGAACGACCCCTACTGCGGACCGTAGAAGAATGTCAGGAACTTTTTGCCCGCTTTCCTGATCAGGTTGGCATTGCAGTGGATATGAACCATATTGCACATCCCGAGCGGCTGCTTTTGGCTTTTGGACCGCGCGTCAAGACGCTTCATGTCGCGGATGGGGATGGAACAAAGGAAAGTCACTACCTGCCTTGTAATGGTAAAGGGCAGAATGACTGGAATACCATATTGGCCGCACTGGAAAAAATTAAATATAAAGGTGTATTCATGTTTGAGTGTCATTATGAAACCACAGCCCAGCTGATTGAATGTTACCGTCAGCTGCAGCAGATTTATAGCAACACAAAACAATAAGTAGGTTCAAAAAACATTGATTATAATGAAAAAATCGTTATATATTTTTATGGTTCTTTTGTCTGCCTTAGGCATACAGAGCTGTAAAAAAGATAAAATCGAAAGTGAGCAGCGGCTCCTGGTCGATCGGGATTATATGGAGGTCGGCAGTAGGGCCGATACCTATCAGTTGGACATCTTGGCGAATGCAACGATTACCGTCAGTAGCGACAAAGACTGGATCAAACTGGATAGTACGGTGTATCCCAAAGGGAAAAATAAGATCCGGTTTTCTGTTTCGAAAAATTCGGAGGATGAACGTTCGGCGACTTTGCTGCTCAGGCTGAACGATAATGTATCGCAGGAGATCTTGATTTTGCAGGAATCCGGAAAAGTGCCCGTTTTTTATGTGACTCCCGCAGGTAAGGGAGATGGCAGTTCGTGGAGTAGTGCTACAGATCTCGATCAGGCACTCGAAAAAGCAACGACAGGCAGTACCCTATTCTTGGCGGAGGGAACCTATATTCCAACTAGAACCATTCGCAATGGTGATGTGAATGAGGAATCCGATAAAACCATAGAGATCGCAAAAAATGTCAGCCTAATAGGCGGATACGCGGCCAATGTCAAACCTGGAGATCAGCCCAATCCGGCCTTGTATAAAACCATCTTTCAGGGGAAGCTTTCCAGTGGAAAATCGGTGTTTCACACAGTCACAGTGACGGCAACCCCGGATCCTGAAAATCAGGTTATGCTGGAAAATATCAGCATCAAAGGGGGAAATGCCACCGACCGCAGTGCCAGTACAACGATCGATAACGTAAAATTCAGCCGTGGCCAAGGTGGCGGTATGTTAATTGGTATGGCCAGGGTTCTGCTCAAAAATGTGGAGGTGATTGATAATAAAGCGACCGCAGATAAGGGAACTGCAGGTTTTGCTGCCGGCATCTATGCGTTTTCAGGTGCCCAGCTCAGGTTGGAAAATTGTCGCATCAACAATAATAGCAACAGCGGAAATAACGGTGGCGGACTATGGATCGCCGATGGGTCACTGATTGCCTACGATAGCCAGTTTAATCACAATAGTGCCAAAGGCACCGCAGGGGGCTTACACGCTTATCCAAATGCAGCTATTACACTCTATAATTGTGAGGTGGTTGGCAATTCAAATACATCCTATGGAGCAGGGGTTTATCTGCGTGAAAAATCAAAAGGGGTATTTGTTAATTGCCTGCTGGCTGAAAATTCAAGTACATCAGCCAACGGCGGTGGCGGACTGATGCTGTATGATAACTGTCAGGCAGACGTAATCAGTACAACCATTACCAAGAATGCCGTTGTTGGTCGCGGCGGAGGTGTCTATCGCCGCAGCAATGTCAACAACTTGACTTTGATCAATTCAATCGTTTCGGGCAATATTCAGGCGGGCAGTTCAAGCGATGTTGATGCTTATTCGGATAACATTGCTGTTGTTCCATTAATCCAGCACACTGTTGCTACGAAGGCGGTGTATGGCGCTGATGGAAGCATTGTTCCAAAGCTAAGCTTTGAACCTGCGACCATGCTGAATCCGGATTACCTGCCCATCGGTGCCGAAAATCCGTCCATGAGTTATGGTTTAAGCTCATCCGGATTGCTGGAGCTTGCCAAGAAATATAAGCCGGCATTGGACGATAGTCGCATGCAACAAGATATCAATAATAACCCGCGCTCTTCTACTTGGATGGGTGCAAAAGTGAAATAAGATGAAACAATTAAGCTGTTTATTTATCCTTACCCTTCTTCTATTGGGCAACAGCCGAGCTGCTGAGCACAAGAATATCCTGCTATTATTGGGTTCAGCCGATCCTGAGGTATTGGCCCAGCGGGTAGATGTTGCTGCCCAGCTCTACCATATCCGGCCGATGGATGCTATTGTGGTGTCTGGAGGTTGTGGTGCGCACGGTTCCAAGATTTGTGAAGCTTCGTCCATGGCGCTGCAATTGGTCAGCAAGGGGGTACCTGCGGCATTGATCTTCAAGGAGGAAAACTCCAAGACGACGGTGCAGAATTATATTTTCAGCAGACGCCTCAAAAATAACGCTGGAGAGCGAATCATCCAGCCTGGAGATACGGTGTATGTTGTTTCCAACCACTGGCATGCGATCGCTGTTGCTGCACGCCTGGAAAAATACGATGGGGTGACAGCGAAATTTTTTATTGAAGGTGCTATTCAGCCCAAAAAGGAAGACCGTCTTGATTATGGCGGAATATTTAACGCTTACGATGACAACCATCTTTTTACGTTAAAAGGCACCTGGCTGACACCGGAAGCGGTATGGACAAAAAAAGACAGCACCTATTATCTCACACAGGATATGGTCTACACAACGGATGTAGCTAACACAAACTATAGTGTCAGTCCAGTGGAGAAGCTGTTTCCTTTTCTGAAAGGGAGTTCAGAGTTTAATCCACCGATATATATTGACGACGTGGTCGTATGGTACATCCTCTTTGATGGCTATTGCCGTAAAGTTTCAAAAAAAGATTTTAAGGTGCTGGATGAACAACCGATTCAGAAATGGCTGACGCTGCCAGACACATTGAACTGGAGCCAAATCAATACAGGGTATATCCAGGGAAAATCATTGGTATTGATCGGAAAGGACAAGGTGCTATTGGCGGAGCGAAAAGGAAAGGCCTTTCAGTATGAGCGGGAAACTGTGCCGCAACACTATTTTGCCAACTGGCCCTATAGCTGGGGGACGGGCAACGTAAGTGCGGCAAGATTACTGCCATCAGAAAACAAGGTCGTCTTTTACCGCAATATGGAATCGGCCGTATACACTATTAACCAGAAAACAATTGAAAAAGTGGTTCCATTAAAATTAAAGTGGATCGGCGAAATAAAGTAAAACAGATGAAAAGAAATTTTATATATAGCTTATTGCTGCTTTTTCTTGTTATTTCATGCAAGAAAAATGAGGGCGGAACGCAGCTGCCCTATGACTACAGTATTCCCCAGGAAGAAAACTTGGCGGAGATTATCAATACGGCAGCTTGGAATACAAAAACGGTTGCTGACGGTGTGCTGTGGAAATATTACCAATTTCCACGGATATTTGAATCCAAACAATATGTCAATGTATTTGAGATCGATCTGAAGAAAGGCATGCAGCTGGAAATTCCCTATGTGAAGACCGGATTTCTAAAAACAAGTGCTGCCGCGACGGCTAAGGGCGCTTTGGTGGCATTTAACGGCAGTTACTTTAATACCAGTACAGGCGGATCAACCGTATTTTTCAAATACGATGGCCAGGTAATCAATCAGACTGTGAATGGATTTAATAGCTACCGTGAAAATGGTGCATTTACCTTTACGGGGCAAAGCTATCAGATTGTGCCGAAACCCGCAGGAGGCTGGGGGACGCTGAGCGCCACCGCTGCACTGGCTGGCGGCCCGTTATTGATGCAGAATGGTCAGGTGCTGGAGCAGTTGAATGTAGATTTCAATACCAGCAGACATCCCCGTACAGCAGTGGGGCTTACCAAGGACAATAAACTTATTGTAGCTGTTATTGATGGCCGCTCATCACAATCACAGGGACTGACGATACCCCAGCTGGGCGAGTTAATGGCTGCCTTGGGCTGCACTTCCGCGTTAAACTATGATGGTGGAGGTTCCTCCACAGCTTGGGTGAAGGGCGAAGGCGTGGTTAACTATCCTTCAGATAATGGAAAGTTTGACCATGAAGGTGAACGCGCTGTAGCTACGGTATTTACAGTGAAATAAATTCGATACCTTTATAAGTAGATGGCCATCTTATGGATAATATGAGATGGCCACTATTCAATTAGAATCATTTCTATTGCTATTAATTGAAACATCATGAGAAAAAAGACAAGTATCCTATTTTTCCTCCTTCTTGTTTGTGGCTCAGTATCTTTATACGCCCAGCAGGTTATTTCGTCGGCCAAATTTGAGCTGCAGGGAAGAGCTTTTGAAAACGCACCAAAATTTCATCGGATAGATACAGCGAAGTACAGGCAACTTCCTGCTGCGGTAAAGAAATTATATACCCATGCTGCAGGAATGTTTATTACGTTTAAGAGCAATACGAGCAAATTATCTTTACGATGGAAGACGGCGGATGCGGCGCTAGGCAATAATTCCACGCCGATTATGTCACGGGGTTTTGATGTATATGTAAAAGAGCCCAGTGGGTGGCGCTTTGCAGGGGTAGCTCGTCCCGATCTGAACATGGCGGAAAGTAAAGCTACGCTTGTTGAAGATATGGCGAAAACAGAAAAAGAATTTCTTGTTTACTTTCCCTTGTATAAAGAGCTATTGGATTTTGACCTGATTATTGATGACAAAGCCACCTTTGTTGGTACCAGACAGTCTTTTAACAAAAAGGTCGTGATTTATGGTTCCAGCATCGTCCATGGTGCTTCCGCAAGCCGCCCGGGATTAGCTTATCCAGCGCAATTAGGGCGGCGGTTGAACGCCAATGTGATCAACATGGGCGTGAGTGGCAATGCCCGGATGGAGCCTGCCGTGGCTGATATGCTATGTGATATTGATTCTATGGGTCTACTCATCATGGATTGTGTGCCAAATAGTAGTCCCGAAGAAGTCAAAGAACGAACGTTTAATTTTGTGAAACGGATTCGTAAATCCCATCCTCAGGTACCCATATTGCTGATAGAGAGTATTACCCGTCAGGTCGGCAATTATAATTTAAAATGGAGCGCGCAATTGACCGAGCAGAATAAGAATTTTAAGCTACAGTATGAAAGACTGCTACAGGCAGGTTACAAAAATTTGTATTACATACCTACAGACCATTTGATAGGTGATGATTCGGAAGGAACAGTGGATGGCACCCACCCTACAGATGTGGGATTTGAAAGGATGCTTAAAATAATCGGGCGTAAAGTAGAGGCGATTCTAGAAAATAGTCCGTAAATCTTCACCAGCTTTCCACTACTACTCCGGGAGTAATCGCTGACTTTCAGAAATACGCAGACATCTAATCGTGTCAGTTTGCAGAAGCAGGGACGTATTTGTAAACCCCTTAGAAGCCAAAAAAAGGGCCTGATTCTCATCAGACCCTTTCTGTTAGCGTTTAATTGTACAGTAAATATTGGACAGACCCTATGGTTTTCAAAAGGCAATGTTTTTATTTTTGGGGTGTACCTTATTCAGCTAATGCTTTGACGATGGCTATGCCTACAGCTTTGGCTGATTGTGGATTTTGGCCAGTGATCAATCTGCCGTCAACGGTAACATGGGACTGCCAAGGATCGGATTTTTCATAGATCCCACCTATTGCCTTTAGCCTATCCTCTAGTAAAAAGGGGACGACATTCCTAAGCTTGACAAGCTCTTCTTCTTCGTTGCTAAAGCCATTAACTTTTTTCCCTTTTATCAAATATTCGCCGGTTCTCAATTTGATGTTGGTTAAGCCTGCAGGTCCATGACACACGGCTGCAATGACCCCATTTGCCTCGTATATCTTGCTGGCAATCTTTGCGATTGATGAATCGAAAGGAAGATCCCACATCGCACCATGTCCTCCGGCATAAAAGATAGCTTTATATTCTTCAGGTTTGACCTGGGTAGGTTTGAGTGATTGGGTAATTTTACTGTGGTAGTATTTATCCTCCCAGAATTTTTTGTTAACGGGATCATTTAGGTCAAATCCATCCACAGGTGGATTTCCGCCCTGTGCGCTAACAAAATCAATCTCATATCCGGCAGCTGTTAAAACTTCCCATGGATGCGAGACTTCACCGAGATAATAACCTGTTTTTTCGCCTGTATTGCCTTTTGTATCGTGACTAGTCACTACAAATAGAATTTTTGGTTTTCGGTTTGTTGCATAGCAATGCGTTACTATTAAGATTAATAAAGCCGAAAATATTCCTATTTGCCTAAAGAGTTGTTTTGCTTTCATATTGCTTTGATTTTCTTCTTGTTGGAACAAATTTCTTGATTTTGTATGGTAATTTACCGTGACCTACATCACAAAATTAAAATTCACCTCCCCATTTCCGCTATTTACCGAGTTTTCCGGTCTGTTAATCTAAAGGCCATAGGCTAGGGGCCTATTGTGTTGTAGTTTTGAGTCAACAAATAAGAACAGATAAACTAACAATATAAAATAAAGACATTATGAACTCATTAGTAAAAACATTCGCAGCGGCAGCCTTAATCACAGTATCAACTTTCGCTATGGCAGCTGAAGGACCGGGAACAAAATCGGCAAAAGCAAACGTTAACCTTTCCACAGCGGACTTGGCTTTAGATCACTACGTTGCGGTAACGACAGAGGGAGAATCAGCAGGAGTAGAGCAGTTGTTTGCAGCTGATTTCAATCAAAAGATTCAAGCTACCAATGCGCAGTCTAACAGCCGTAGCGAAGTGGTTAAATCCTTGAAAAAGCAAAAAGGAGAGAAGCTGAACTGTACAGTAAGCACAGACATCTTAGAAGAATCCGCAGACTATATGGTGGCTAAAGTGACGTTGAAATTTGAGAATTTCACTAAAACAGATCTAGTTACCTTGGAGCGTGTAGGCAATGACTGGAAAGTTTCCAAATCAATCAATTCGTATAAGTAGAAGCCATCTCAAATAAATATATATGTTGTAGAGCCATATCGGAAGATGTGGCTTTTTTTGTTTTGGCGTATAGACAACATCCATGGTAAAGAGATATGTCTTTTTTTTTGCCTTTTATCAAATTTTTGATCTTAAAAGAAGGGTAGCTTTGGGATATTAAATAAATCAATTATGAAAAAGCATAGTTTCTTAATGGAAAGACTAGTAAGATATAAAGCGTTTATTAATATCATTACAATATTGCTTTTGTTGCTTTTACCTCTACCGGGTGAAAAATTTACGCTCCTTTTTTTTATGGTGTTATTTCTTGCCCTATTTCAGTTTTTTACTTGCCTGAATTATGTTGATTTTATCAACATGTGGGACTTAGTTGTTCAAGCTCTACTGGCGGCTATTTATATTCTAATCTGTACAACAGTTTCACTGCATTCGTTATATATAGTAAAAAGAAGACTGGGAACTACATTAGATAGGATATTTTCGATAGTTATAGGGATAGCAGGTCTTTATAGCCTACATGCTGTCCTACAATACCCGGATATGTTTTCTTTTGCTTGGCTTGCATTATTTTTCATTTTCAATATAATGAGATGGATGCTTATAACAAAGGCTGATTATTAGCGGATGATAGGTTTATTGGAGCAAATAAAGGATCCCGAAAACTAGAGGGGCAGTACTTTTTCAGTTTAGTTCAGAAGCCAGATCCTGAAATCTGGCTTTTTTACGTCAAAAGGGCCTGATTCTCATCAGACCCTTTCTCTTAGCGTTTATTTGTACAGTAATTTTTATGTTTCCTATCGTTTCCTCTTTTTTGTTTCGTCATCCAATGTTTTTAAAGACTATTGGATTTTCAC
>JALAGS010000102.1 GCA_022712315.1 Sphingobacterium sp.
ACTTTAAATCCCGTTAAAATATATTTAAAAGATTGTAACGAAATTATTATAAGGTAAAAATAGCCTTTATATGACTTTTCTTTTTTTAGATAGGCTTACTTTTGTCGCAAATGTTTCCCGTTCGGGATTTAAGAAGAGCAAGATGAAGAAAGAATCGCGCATCATATCGCTCATTGTAGGTGGCACTTTACTTATGGAGATGCTTGACACCACAGCGATATCGACAGCCTTACCCAAAATGGCTCATGATTTTGAGAGTGATGTTGTACACCTCAGTGCAGGTATTACCTCTTACACCGTCATGTTAGCTGTATTTATTCCAATCAGCGGCTGGATTGCCGACCGCTACGGCGCAAAAAAAGTTTTCAATTTGGCGATTATCGGATTTATACTTTCTTCAATCGCATGTGGACTGAGTACCAACCTAACATCTTTCGTCATTGCACGTATCTGCCAGGGTACAGCCGGAGCCCTCATGGTACCGGTGGGACGTCTTATTGTACTCAAGCACACCGAAAAGAAAGATCTGGTTGAAGCGATCGGTTATATTGCCTGGGCTGGGTTATTAGGCCCTATTATCGGACCAGTGCTGGGTGGATTTTTTACAACCTATTTTAGCTGGCACTGGATTTTCTTTATCAATGTGCCCGTCGGTGTATTTGCGCTGTGGGCAGTGCATCAATTTATTCCGGCGATGGATTCCGAAAATAACCGTCCCCTTGATATTATCGGTTTTTTTATCAGCGGTATCGGTCTTGCCGGAATTATGCTGGGAACTGAAATGATCGGCGCAGCCAAAGGCGATTATACAAAACCACTGGCAACTATTGCGGCGAGCTTTGCGCTGATGGCCGTTTCGATCTGGCACTCCAAACGTATCAAGTATCCGTTGATTGATTACAGTATTCTCAACGTAAAAACCTTCCGGATTACGGTATTTTCAGGCTCCATTACCCGTATGGTGATCAATGTTGCTCCATTTATATTGCCCCTTATGTTACAGCTGGGTTTTGGACTGAGCCCCTTTCACGCGGGACTCCTCTATATGGCCAACATGTTTGGTAGCATGAGCATGAAACCCGTAGCCATGTGGATAACACGCAGATTTGACTTCCGCAAGGTCCTGATCGGCAACGGTATTATTTTAACCCTGGTAACCGCCGGACTCTCCCTGCTTTCCATACAAACGCCGATCTGGCTGGTGGCAATTGTATTCTTTTTCTCGGGCCTTACACGCTCGCTCCAATTTACCAGCCTAAATACCCTGGCTTACGCAGACGTGCCAAACGAACAGATGAGCAATGCAAATACGCTGTACAATACGGCACAACAAATGGCACTTGGTATGGGTATCGCCCTAGGCGCAGTGACACTACACCTGGCAAGCAGTTATTATCAGGATACGGTTTATCAGATGCGGGATTTTAGCTTGGCCTTGCAGTTAATTGCTGGCTTATCACTTCTATCCTTAATCGAGTATTTCAAAATTAAACCAAGCGACGGAGCCAATTTAAGGGGTATATCCTTAAAGAAAGAAGTTCAGAACGCCGCTTAGTTTTTTAAATATTAGGTAGGCTTTTCGGTATTAGATAGGCTTTTCGGGCTGTAGCCAAACTGCTTTTTAAATGCATGGGAAAAATGCGACAGATCTTCGAAGCCCAGATCAACAAAGATGTCCGAAGCAGACCGCTTTTCTTCCTTTAGGAGATAATGTGCTTCCTCCAGTCTTTTTTTCAGTATCCATTGGTGCGGCGAGGTTTGGAAAACCTTTTCAAAATCGCGCTTAAACGTGGCTAGGCTCCGACCGGTGAGACGGGCAAAACGCTCTAAATTGACGTTATACCTGTAGTTCTGATTCATAAAGGCTTCAAGGTCTATTTTATGCGGTTCAGAAAAATCAAACAGGATATCTTTGAGCGCCGGTTTCGTCTGTAGGAGGATCAACAAAAGTTCCTTGATTTTCAGATCGGTGAGTGATTTATTATTCAAATTGCTTTGGAGAAGGGCCTTCAGCGACACGATAAAATTTTCAAGAACCGCATTGACATCAATTTTAACCAGCGCTTCTGTTACGATTGAATGTTCTGCTTTCAGCTCATACTCATGCGCAAAATTCTTTAGTGTTTCGTCACTCAGGTAGATATTCAGACTTTCACAGGCGCCGTTTTGTGGCGGAATCTTTGCGAATTTCACCAGCTGGTTTTTTCGGATGAGATGAAAATCGCCCGGATGCGCAGTATGCTGGTCTCTATTGTCGGACAACATAAAACTTCCCGACAACTGATATGAAATCGTATGCTGAGCCACAAAATTTTCCCCTTTTCTGCTCACTTGGTGGTAACAGGAATAGACAATATCCAAATTTTCTATCATAAGACGATCGATCAAGACAAAGCGCCGCCCACACGACAACGCTTTGTCAAATGTATAAAAAATTAGCTTAGCACAGCTTTGATTTCAAGGTAAGGTTGCAAACCATATACACCATATTCCCGTCCAATACCCGACTGCTTGAATCCGCCGAACGGAACCATGGGGTCGTGACTGAATCCATTGATACAGATCCGTCCGGCATCGATCTCTGCAGCCACACGTTTGGCCCTTTCGCTATCCGCCGATGAGATGTAGGCCGCTAGTCCATAAGGCGTATCATTGGCAATTTCGATGGCTTCCGCTTCGGTTTGATAGGGAATAATACACAGAACGGGACCAAAAATTTCTTCCCGCGCAATGGTCATCGCATTCCTGACATTTGTAAAAACGGTGGCTTTCACAAAGTTGCCCCCTTCCAGACCTTCAGGTTTTCCCAATCCGCCGGTCAACAAGGTTGCCCCTTCCTCGATACCCGTTTTAATATACTGCTGAACCCTATCAAACTGCTTCACGCTCACCATCGGTCCGATGTTGGTATCGGCATTTTGTGGCAGTCCGACAACCATACTTTCGGCAGTGGCCTTGGCTAAGGCATTTACCCGATCGAGCTTATGCTGTGGCACAAGGAGTCTTGTCGGCGCTATACAGGCCTGACCGCTGTTCATATAAGCGCCGTATACGGCCATCGGAATTGCTTTATCGAAGTCTGCATCATCCAGTATAATATTGGGCGATTTTCCACCCAGTTCGAGCGTGATCCGTTTCATGGTATCTACCGCTCGTTTGGCGATGGATTTTCCTACGGCTGTAGAACCTGTAAACGAAATTTTGGCAATTCCGGGATTCTCGGTAAGTTCGGTGCCCACTACATTTCCGAGACCCGTTACCACATTGATTACACCTTTTGGTAAACCGGCTTCGTGAAAAGCTTCCATCAGCACATTCGTCTGCAAAGCACTCATTTCACTGGGTTTGACCACTACGGTACATCCTGCTGCAATTGCGGTAGCGACTTTACTGGCCACCGAACTGTTGCTGGCATTCCAGGGCGTAATAATAGCGACAACACCGACAGGCTGAAATCGTACTGAGGCGGCGTTAATTGTCCGTTCAAATTCAAAACTGCTGAGCACTTCGATCATGCTGTCAAACCAGGCTCCGGTATGTGCGTTGCTCATGCTAACAAATTGATGCGTTCCACCGTATTCTTCGATCATCGTATCGATAAAATCCTGCTTTCTCTTTTCAATCGCGGTTTTCAGTTTTGTTAAATAACCGATACGTTCCGAAACGGTGGATTTTGAAAATGTCCGGAAGGCAGCTTTAGCTGCTGCAATGGCATTCCTTGTATCGGTTACATCGGCTAAAGTGACTTCACCGATCTTTTGATTCGTAGACGGATTGATGAGATTATAAATTTCCGTTCCGTGCGGGCTTACAAATTCCCCGTTGCTATAAATCCTATTGACTGTTTTCATTTTGTTATTATTTATAGTACAAATTTAGCTGTACCCTATTCACCTAACTTGGCAAAAAAGCTCAATTGTACTTTGTAAAAAAGCTCAGATATGACAAAACGCGCATACTCGGGTTATAACAATGCCTTGGGATAAACACTTCCTCAGCAAAGGCCTTGTCTACCCGCAAGAATAATTCAAGGAACGTCATCTGATTGTTTTTCAAAATAGTCAGAGATACAGCATTTTAGGCTATATCCGTTTGATCTTTATAATAGCAGAATTTATCAGTTCAGTGGTATAAGTTGGTCCCAGCCCTTATGCCGCAGATTATGTACGCTATCCAAAAAATCTTTTAGTTTTTTTTCTTTTCGCATCCATTCGGTTACCAGCAGCAGGTTTCCGATCTCCATCGCCGTCATCTTCAACCTCAGATTTTGAAACACCTCCTTACGAAACTCCAGTTGAGTCGCATTGGGCGAAATTGGGAAACGGATATGCATCATATTTACTCTACAGGTGCTACTTATACGGAAAAACCATTTGTCAAGTCCTCTAGTCTCTAGCTCCTGCAAGAAACGATCGGCCTCTAATCGCGTACCATCAATCAGTACAACTTCCTTTTTTCCTTTTTTAGAAAAATAAAAAGGGACATCAAACATACGAACAGCATCTTTTCGCAATGCACTTAAATCGAATCGAGCTTGGAGGTAAAGCACATCATAGAGGGATCCGATTGGAATACTTTTATCCAATGCGCTTGGAGGCAGTATGGTGACCACTTTTTCTACAGGAACTATTTTTTCTGGTAGCAGATCGCTGAAAAGCGCCACTGCATTTGTTGGCGTAAACCACCATAATTGCCCTCTGATAAAAATATAGCTTACATAGGCCAAGCATCCTGTAGCAATAAAAGGTATATAATGGAATAAATAATTTATAAAAAGCATATATGTACTACCGCTACGTACAAAAGCGATTAAAAAGATAAAGCAGAGGTATAACATTAAAACTGCTAAGGATGTGGACAGAATGGCCCATACCAGTTCTGATTTTGGTAAACTATTGGTCTGCACGCGTCCTCTTCCAAATAGTTGCAATTGCGGATATTTTTTCTGCCAGTGGATCCACAAAACTTTCAACCGA
>JALAGS010000103.1 GCA_022712315.1 Sphingobacterium sp.
AAATGTTCAGGAATTTTCCCCCTGTACAATCCTGAACAAATGTTCTATTATTTTTTTTAAATTATATGATTAATTTGAAATTGCTTCTTGACCTACGGTCTCTTCCTTTTTGTTCTTTTTTTGGCAATCTTGGCATACACCGTACAAATTGAGCGAGTGGTGCTTAATGTCAAATTTTAAAAGATCACCCATCAGACTCTGAATTTGATTGATACGTGGATCGCAGAATTCAACGACCTTATTACATTCAATACAGATCACGTGATCGTGTTGTTTGAAACCATAAGATTTCTCAAATTGCGCCATGTTCCTTCCAAACTGGTGTTTTGTAACCAAGTCACAAGACACCAAGAGTTCTAGAGTATTATAAACTGTAGCACGACTAACACGATATTTCTTGTTCTTCATATGAATATACAAAGACTCTACATCAAAGTGATCAGTACGGGAATAAATCTCTTCCAAAATCGCATAGCGTTCTGGTGTTTTTCTTAGATTTTTATTTTCTAAGTAGGCTTCAAAGATCTTTTTTACAGTTGCAAAATTTTCAGCTTGATTCATAGTAAAAATATTCTTGTACAAATTTACCAATTAAGATTGATATTTCCTCTATTAAAAATAGGTCGCAACAGCAGTCGCTCTAGCATAATTATCAATCCAAGCATTGGCTATTAATTTTCCGATTCGTATCGATTGACTCCTGTTATTCCTCTGACTTGCTTTAAATTTTTCATTAAACTTTCAAGTTGTGCAGTATCATTCACATAGACCATAATATTACCGTCAAAAATACCTTCGTTGCTTGAAATGGACAACGAACGAATATTAACAGCAAATTCTTGTGAAATCACAGTTGTAATCTTATTAACTAATCCAACATCATCTATGCCAACAATGTGTAAACCTGTCAAAAAAGCAGAATCTTTTGTAGAAGCCCAGCGTGCCTTTAGAATTCTATAGCCATAATTAGCCATCAATTTGGACGCATTTGGACAACTCGTACGATGGATTTTTATGCCATCATTGACAGTTAAAAAGCCAAAAACATCATCACCAGGGATTGGGTTGCAACATGGCGCTAAGGTATAATCGACTTTCTGCATGTCGTCACCAATCAAGATCGTATCGAATTCCTTCTTATTGATCTTTTCGACCAAACCGCCAATATGGGTATTGAATTGATTTCCAGATGATGAACTTGTATTAATTTCAACCGCTTTTTCATGCGCCACATACTCTCTTAACTGCCTGATGTCAACAACTCCCTTAGCTACATTATAGAAAAGATCCTGAGAACTGGGATATTTCAAAAAGTTGGCAATTTTATTAATATTATCCGTATTATACGTGACTTTTAAGGATTTCAACTTCCGTTCCAAAATCTCCTTTCCATCCTCCGCAACTCTTCTTTTTTCCTCTTTTAAAGAAGATCTAATTTTAGATTTGGCTTTTGCAGTCACCACAAAATTTAACCAATCTTCTTTAGGTGACTGTTTGCTCGAAGTAATAATCTCTACCTGATCTCCATTTTGTAAAATATGACTCAAAGGGACAAGCTTGTGATTTACTTTAGCTCCAATACAGCTAGCGCCAATATCGGAGTGTATTTCAAATGCAAAGTCCAAGGCGGTTGCACTATTTGGCAACTGAATCAAAGTTCCCTTCGGGGTGAATATAAAAATCTCATCGGAAAACAGATTCATTTTAAAATCATCCACAAAATCCATTGCGTTCTGGTCCGGACTGCTCAATACATCGCGTATTTTCTTAATCCATTGGTCCAGACCCGAATCAGAATTTGATTCTTTGTACTTCCAATGCGCAGCAAAACCTTTTTCGGCAATCTCATTCATGCGTTTGGTCCGAATCTGAACTTCCACCCATTGTCCTTTTGGCCCCATTACTGTGGTATGCAATGATTCATAACCGTTTCCTTTAGGCGAGGAGATCCAATCCCGCAGACGGTCAGGGTTGGGACGATACAGATCTGTCACAATAGAATAGACTTTCCAGCATTCGGTCTTTTCCTTCTCATCAACTGCATCTATGACGATACGAATTGCAAACAGATCATAAACTTCCTCAAATGGAATCGACTTCTTCCGCATCTTATTCCAGATAGAATGGATAGACTTTGGCCGTCCAAATACAGAAGCTATAATACCTTGTTCTTCCAAAATCTCTTTAATAGGACCAATAAAGTCATCAATAAACCGTTCACGTTCCGCTTTCTTCTCATTCAGTTTTCGCGCGATGAATTTATAGGTATCCGGATCGGTGTATTTCATTGAAAGATCTTCCAATTCGGATTTGATGGCATAAAGTCCCAGACGATGCGCTAAAGGTGCATACAGATAACTCGTTTCGGAAGCGATCTTTAGCTGCTTGTCTCTCGCCATAAACTCCATGGTACGCATATTATGCAACCTATCAGCTAATTTGATTAGAATTACACGGACGTCGTCGGCAAGCGTGAGCAGCATTTTTCTAAAGTTCTCGGCCTGCATGGAACTATTGGGGTCAAAAATCCCTGAAATCTTGGTAAGTCCATCGATGATACGGCGAACTTTTTTACCAAACATTTCTTCAATCTCATCCAGCGTAACATTGGTATCCTCAACTACATCATGGAGTAAGGCACATACAATTGACGTTGTTCCTAAGCCAATTTCTTCGGCAGCAATCTGTGCAACAGCAATCGGGTGATAGATATAAGGTTCCCCTGATTTGCGACGCATCTCTTTATGACTATCCAGTGCTAAATCAAATGCCTTTCGAATCTCTTGCTTGTCTCCACGTTGTAAAGTAGGTTTACAAGCGCGTAACAATGCACGGTAACGTTTCCTTATCTCTTTGTTTTCTGCTTCAATATCAATCACATAATCTTTCATAAACGTTGCAGGTAAATGATGTTTTTTGAGTAAATTTGTGTAATTTAGTTAATGTATTCTTGAATACTATTTTCAAGCTAACTTATTTTGTAATAAATCTACCAAAATATTATAGCATTGACAAATTAAAAAGCGTTATATAGTTGCCCAAATGAAGACAATATTATTTTGTTTGCTTTTTCTCACAGGGACTTTGTCCAGTTGGGCGCAGTCTCAATCGCTCACACTCCCTTTGTATGGAGAAGGGGCACAGGAGACTGTAAACAGTTATATGACAACAACCCTGGAAAACGGGGAGATTTTACCATGGTTTCCCATTCCAGAAGTCATTGTTGTAGCTAAACGGACTTGGTCAAGTGAAGAAGCACGAAGAGAGTATCTCCGCTTTAGAAGAAATGTCCTCAAGGTTCTTCCTTATGCAATATACGCGCAAAAAAGATATGACCAGCTTGATCGGGATCTCGCTTTGACTTCCGACAAAAAAGAACACAAAGCATTAGTAGAGAAATGTGAAAGCGATGTAAAACAGATGTTTGATCGCGAAATCAAAAATATGACCATTTCACAAGGTAAAATACTCATCAAATTGATCGATCGTTATACAGGACATACTGGCTACGAAATGGTCAAAGAGATGAAGGGCGGGATTTCCGCTTTTTTCTACCAAGGTGTCGCGAAAATATTCGGACACAATCTAAAGTCAACCTATGATCCAAAAGAAGACTTTGCCATTGAAAATATCATCAGAGAGTTTGAAAAATCTAGACCTAAACCTGTCATGTAACCAATTAAACACAAAATAGATGAAAACAGTATATGACTTCGATGCGCTCCAGTTTAACGGCAAAAAAAAATCCCTCGCTGATTTTGAGGGAAAAGTTTTGTTGATTGTCAATACTGCTAGTCAATGCCTTTTTACGAGACAGTTTAAATCGCTCGAAAAACTCTATCAAAAATACAGGGACAAAGGATTCGAAATTTTAGCTTTTCCGGCCAACAATTTCCGGAATCAGGAACCGCTAACAGGTAGTACATTAGAAACATTCTGCCGAATCAATCAACAGGTGAGTTTTCCTATTTTCAAACGTAGTCATGTTATTGGCGAATATACAACCCCTCTTTATCACTTTCTTTCGAACAAAGAACAAAATGGGCACATCAACAGTAAACCTTCATGGAATTTCCACAAATACCTAATAAATAAAAAAGGTGAGGTAATTGATTTCTATTATCCGATTACTTCGCCATTATCAAGTAAAATTTGCCGTAATATTGAGCGTCTTTTACAAGAATAAACCATAAACTACTTACCTTTGCCGCGGCTCCGCAGCGTAGACATCATTTCGTATATCGAATTATTCACCATCATTTTGAAATAGGAACAGTAGTACAACAACCCGACTATTTCATAAGGATAAATAAGGGGATTTTCCCTAAGAAGCGGAGGCCAAATAAAAAATATTATATGTTAAAATTAGATCTATTAATCATTGCTGTACATCCCGACGATGCTGAATTAGGCGCCGGAGGAGTAATGGCAAAATACGTTGCTGAAGGAAAAAAAGTAGGAATTGTTGATTTGACGCAGGGAGAACTCGGCACGCGTGGCACAGCGGAAACCAGAGCACAGGAAGCAAAGGATGCTGCTGAGATTCTAGGCTTAGCCACAAGAGAAAACCTCGGCTTAAGAGATGGTTTTTTTGAAAATGCAGAAAAAGAGAAAATGGCAGTGATACGTGCTATCCGCAAATATCAACCAGAGATTGTGATCACAAACGCCATTACCGACCGCCATCCAGATCACGGAAGGGCAGGACAGATGGTCAACGAGGCCTGCTTTCTGGCTGGTTTGAGAAGAGTGGAAACGTTTGACCAAAACAATCTCCCTCAGGAGGCCTACCGCCCTCGACTAGTACTACAATTTGTACAAGACTATTACATCAAACCAGATGTTGTTATTGACATAACAGACTATTATCACATCAAAGAAAAATCTGTTTTAGCTTATAAAACTCAATTTTACACTGGTGAAAATGTAAATCCGGATGAACCGCAGACTTATATCTCCAACCCAGATTTCATGGAATCTACCGCGGCTAGAGCGCGTGAATTTGGACGTTATATTCAAGCAAAATATGCTGAAGGATTTACATCGAAGAAAATCATTGGAGTAGATGATTTATTCCATTTAAAGTAAAAACGATTCGCAAATATTCCCCCTATAAAATCAGGCTATAACCATATTTAATTAACATAAGTAAAGTTATAGCCTGAATAAAAGCTGCTTAACGCAATCTTCTGAACAAAGAATTAGCTTCTGCTTAGGATATGAATCCTTTTACATATTGTTTAGTGATTTCATTTTGCGGGTTTAACAGAACCTGTTCCGTTGGGCCAAACTCAAGTACTTCCCCGCCATAAACAAAAAGAATATAGTCAGACACGCGTCTTGCCTGCCGCAATATATGTGTCACCAAAACGATGGTGTAATCTTTTTTTAATTCAATCAATAACTCTTCGATTTTTGCTGTAGACAATGGATCCAAAGCCGATGTCGATTCGTCACCAAGTATAATCTCAGGCTCTACCGCCAAGCCTCTAGCCAGGCAAAGTCTTTGCTGTTGACCTATGGACAGACCACTAGCAGAATGTCCCAGGCGATCTTTCACTTCATCCCACAATGCTACATTCCGCAATTGTTTTTCGACAATCTTATCCAGTTCTTTCTTGCTACGAGTACCGTGTATACGTGGACCATAAGCAACATTATCATAGATAGACATAGGTAGTGGATACGGTTTTTGTGATAAAAGCCCCATTTTCTTACGAATATGTGTCACCTCAGCATTTTTACCGTAAATATCCTCGCCATTCACCAATACAGACCCCGTTATTTCAACACCTTTTGTGTCGTCTACCAAGCGGTTGAGTGTCTTTAAAAGCGTTGTCTTTCCACAACCCGAAGGACCAATAATGGAGGTTACGCTATTATTAGGCAGGGCGAGATTGATATTTTTGAGGATATGCCGTCCATCGATATAAACGTTAAGATCCTTAATTTCGATATGTGGATCAGTTAGCGGATTTATTATCGACGATTCTTTTGTTTCGATTGAAGGATATGTGTGCATACTACAATAATTAAAATAATGATTGTTAAAACTAAAGCCGACGCATAAGCACGCCCCTGAACTTCAGGAATAGGGCTACTTAACTGAAAAAATATGGCCAAAGGCAGTGTCGCCGCTGGTTCATCGATATATTTTGGAAGATTATCACTAAAACCTGTTGTCAATAAGACACCTGCCACGTCGCCAATGGCTCGACCAAAAGCGAGTAAAATAGCTGTTAGTAAACCCGTACGTACACTTCTTAACATTACCTTGGCTAACTCCCAGCGCGTAGTTCCTAGCGAAAGCGTTACATTCTTTAGATCTTCGGGAATTGTTTTGATCAGTTCATCCACCGTCCGAACCACAATAGGAACAGTAAGCAAAGTCACTGTAATAATTCCTCCCAACAAGGACGCACGAATACCCAGATAAACCATGATTCCAAAACCAACAGCGCCATAAACAATTGAAGGAACACCATACAGCACATCAAAAAGCAGTTTTGAAAATTGTGTAACCCTGGATTTTGCACCTAAATAAACATTAAGGTAAAGGGAAATTGGTATACCGATGAAAGCGGAAAGCGCAGTTGCTACGCCAGCCAGATATAATGAACCGAGTATAGCATTCAAAATACCGCCTTCCTTGCCGATATAAAATCCACCCTTAGGCAGCTGGCTGACCATCTCCCAGCTGAGGTAGGGAAGACCCTTATACAATATAGTTCCAACAATGAAAAAAAGGGAGGCAGTTACGGTGACGCCAGAGAGATGCATAAAACCTTTAGCTACTTTTTCACTCAGTAAGCGTCTTTTTGTATTATCCATGTTGATCTCCTTCCAGTCGTCTCAATATCAGACGAGATATTAAATTAAAAACAAATATGATGACAAACAGCAATAATGCCGAAAACATCAAAGCGGATTCATAAAGTGGAATAGACATCATTTCGCCAAAATTATTCGCAATCAAGGCCGGAATAGGATATCCTGCATCAAATATTGAGGCTGGTACTTTTGCAACATTTCCACAAACCATCAACACGGCTATTGTTTCACCAAACGCCCTAGAGGTCGACAAGACAATTGCAGCGACAATTCCCGGTCGTGCTTTTTTCAAAATAACATGTTTAATGGTGTCCCACTTTGTTGCACCCAATGATAATGAAGCCGCTTTTAGCTCATAAGGTATTGTTTGAAGCACTTCAACCATAATAGAAATCATGATTGGGAAGATCATCACAGCAAGTACAATACCACCAGCAAGTACAGAATATCCTGAGGTTACAACACCAAAAATAGGGGCAATGTACAGCTGAATTAACGGAACTATGAACAATACTCCCCAAACACCATAGAGCACCGGTGGTATAGCAGCCAAAATATTGACCAAAGGAAGCATCATATTCTTTAAGGCATCGGAAGCATATTCAGTCAGGTAAACTGCCGTTAATACACAGAGTGGAATTGCAATGGCAAGCGAAATCAAAGTGACCGCTAGCGTCCCTGCTATAAAAGGTAAAAAACCAAATGAGCCTTTCATCGGCGACCATACTTTGTCAGTCAGCAATTGAAAGATATTGCTATATTCAAATAGTGGAATTGACTTGATGGTTAGACCGACCGCGATGATCACCACCACCGAGAGAGAGATCAGCAGCAGGAGCAAAGTGGATCGCTTCACCAGCGCATCTTTAACGAGACGGGTATTTAGCATACTACAACTTATTACGTTCTTCTTTTATCAATGTTTCATTTAATGGTACATAGCCGTTTTCAAGAAGCTGTGATTGTGCCTGTTTTTGAAGCACAAATGAAATAAACTCCTTCAATAGAAGTGACTCTGTCTTATGTCGTGTTACAAAGGTCAGCTCTCTCGAGGGGGGTGCAGGGTATTTGCCTGTTGCAACTGCCTCTGTTAATTCAGATAAGGTATGGTAAAACTGTTCCTCATTTTCAATCTGCCCATTTTTATTCAGATCTAATGGAACCACATCAATACGATCAAATACCTTATTTGTCTTTAGATTATAGACGTAATTAATATTATTGAAGCCAATACCATGAATATCATCTTTAATTGCCTGCGCTATCCCAGGATCACCAAAAATTCCAATACCCTGCAAATCTTCCTGTTTATGACCAAAAAATTTAGCCCAGGTCTCCGCTGCTCCGGCTGCATCAGAACGGACATATACATTGATCGGGTCAGCTGTAAATCGAGGATCAATTTGTTTCCAGGTTTTGAATTTTCGGCTGATAAAAATATCGGACAATTCTTCACGGCTTAAGCCTCGTTTCAAAATCGCCTGATAGTTTGGGTTGCCCGGATTAATCGTACAGATCACGGCATCCTTAGCAACAACAATTGGGACAGCCCCTTTTTTTACTTCCTGTTCATGAAGATCCCTCGAAACCATCCCAATATCAACCATACCCGTAAGTACATCTGCAATTCCCTTACCCGCCCCTCCGGCTGATATATTGAACCGCACATTGGGATGTATTTTTTTGAAGTCTTCACTCCATACAACTGCCAAAGGATAAAGTGCAAATGCTCCGGACAAAGAAATATTACCTTCAAAACCACGTTCTTTACTGTAGCCATTTTTAACTTTAGGTGCACAGGAAGTTATTTCAAACACGATTATAAAGCTAAAAATTAAGGCTATAAAACACTTTCTCATCATTACACCTATTAGTCTACAGGTTTTGTATATTAAATTTTACAAGGCAAATATATATTAATTTGGTAGATATTATAGAATATTAAAAAAATATTTTTACATTTGATCCCGAGAAAAGAATACTAAATCAATAGATTTTATTTGTTTTATGCAAAGCTTCCGCACAGAATTAGAAAACCCAATCGTGGAAAGGGAAATTATCGAACTTGAAAAGAAAATTCGATTATTCCATGAAGGCAAGATCGCCGACGAGAAATTTAGGTCGTTGCGTTTAGCTAGGGGAGTATATGGACAAAGACAACCTGGGGTTCAGATGGTTCGTATAAAGCTTCCATTTGGAAAAGTTACGTTTAAGCAATTGATTAAAATTGCGGCGATATCAGATGAATATGCAAGTCGTAACCTGCATCTTACAACACGTCAAGATATACAGATCCATTATGTTAGCCTGGACCGTACACCAGAACTTTGGTCCAAATTGGCCGAAGATGACATCACATTACGTGAGGCTTGTGGCAACACAGTGCGCAATGTGACGGCTTCACCAACTTCGGGTATAGATCCCAAGGAACCGTTTGATGTATCTCCATACGCACAGGCTACATTTGAATATTTCCTACGTAATCCCGTATGTGCAGAAATGGGCAGAAAATTCAAAATGTCTTTCTCTGCCAGTGATGATGATACAGCGTTCTCTTATATTCATGATCTCGGCTTTATCCCGAAATTAAAAGTAGTCGATGGTGTCGAAACCCGTGGCTTCAAAGTCTTATTGGGGGGAGGATTGGGCTCTCAGCCTTTCTTGGCGTCCGTTACAAACGAGTTTCTACATGAAAACGAACTTATTCCTTATATAGAAGCTACCCTCCGTGTGTTTGACCGTTATGGCGAACGAAATAACAGAAATAAGGCACGCTTCAAATATCTTATCCAAAAATTAGGCTTAGAGGAGGTTTTGAGTTTAATTGAATCCGAAAAAATTGCTACGAAAGTAAAGACTTTTCAGATCGATCGGACCAAAATCGAGCAACCTCTAGCTCCAGATGATAGCGAGGTACCAACCATTGATTTGGATAGTGACCTAAACTATCAGATTTGGAAAAGCACCAATACTTTTGGACAGAAACAAGAGGGATATTACGGAGTTTTTGTCAGGGTGTCCACTGGCGATATCGGTACGGACAAGGCACGTGCCTTAGTATCGGGGCTAAAAAATCTGGTAGCTGACGACATTCGCATTACGCAAAATCAAAGCTTGCTATTGAAATATGCCACAGAAAAATCTCTACCACATATTTATCAGTTGCTGAAATCACTGGATCTCGCACAGGTAGGCTTTGACAGTACCGCAGATGTAACCACCTGCCCTGGTACGGACACTTGTAATCTTGGTATTTCAAATAGCACAGAAATGGCTCGTGTTATTGAGTCTTACATCGCCGAATTCCACCAGGATTTTGTATTTAATAGAGATCTGAAAATTAAAATCTCTGGCTGCATGAATTCTTGTGGTCAGCATGGTTTAGCGCATATCGGTTTTCACGGTAGTTCTGTCAAAGCTGAAGGTAAAGTTGTACCTGCTGCACAAGTTATGCTGGGTGGTGGAACAATAGGAGATGGCGAAGGCCGTGTTGCCGAACGTATTATCAAAGTACCAACAAAAAGAGTTTTGCATGTCGTTGAATGGGTACTGAACGATTACAAGAAAAATGCGGAGGAAAATGAAAATTTTCATGCTTACTATGATAGGCAAGGAAAGAATTACTTCTACAATCTTTTAAAGCCACTTTCGGATCTGACCAATCTTGCTGAGGATGAATTTGTGGACTGGGGACATGAAGGAACTTTCCAGACAGCTATCGGCGTTGGAGAGTGTGCAGGTGTAGTGATTGACTTGGTTGCAACATTAATTTATGAGGCGGAAGAAAAATTACAATGGGCAAATGAGACATTCCGGGAATCTAAATTCTCCGACGCTATCTATCACGCATATAATGCCTTTGTACAAGCAGCAAAAGCATTATTACTAGATAAGGGAGTGAGCGCAAGTACACAAAATACAGTCATCAATGAATTCCAAGCGCATTTTGTGGAAACAGGTGAGTATAGTTTTGATCAGGCATTTCCAGAACTGGTCCTACAGATCAGCAAAAATGAACCAAACGAGCACTTTGCAGCTACCTATATTCAGGAAGCAACAAAGTTTATCAATGCGGTTTATCAACATAAAAATTTAAAACCAGTATTGGTATAGGGAGGGAATAGTATGTCAATAAAAGCGAAAGTAACCTTAGTTGGAGCAGGACCGGGAGATCCTGAACTGATCAGCCTTAAAGGGATAAAAGCGATAGAAAAAGCGGACGTTATTTTATATGACGCGCTCGTAAATGAAGAATTGCTGGATTATGCAGCGCCTGATTGCATCAAGATATATGTTGGAAAACGCGCCGAACAGCTCTCAACTTCCCAGGACGAAATCAATCGTCTACTGGTGGATTATGCACTAAATTACGGGCATGTTGTCCGTCTAAAAGGTGGTGATCCATTTGTCTTTGGCCGCGGCGGAGAAGAAATTGATTATGTACAGCAATACGGCATCGAAACAGCTGTTGTGCCAGGTATTTCCTCTGCTATTGGACTGACTGGATTGCAGCAGCTACCATTAACTTATCGCGGTATCAGTGAAAGTTTTTGGGTGATTACGGGCTCCAGATCGGACGGTTCTCTATCCACAGACCTTTATTTAGCCGCTGAGTCCAAAGCTACCGTTGTTGTACTGATGGGCTATGGAAAGTTAGCCGAAATCGTGCAGATTTATCGCGAAAGAAACCTACACAGCTTACCAATTGCTTTAATTCAAAATGGTTCTTTACCAAATGAAAAAATTGTTTTTGGCACCATAGATAGCATTTTGGATGAATCTACGGAGAAAAGAGTAGGGGTGCCCGCAATTATTGTAATCGGTGAAGTGGTGGCAAAACACCGCTCATTTCAGGAAATTAAAGAAAAAGCGCTAGCCTTATAGCCATGAACCAGCTATTTCCCATATTCGTCAAACTGAATCAGATTCACACCTTGCTCGTTGGAGGAGGAAACGTTGCATTGGAAAAATTTCAGGCACTTGTTTCTAATGACAAAGCATTGAACTTAACAATCGTAGCGAAGGAAATCAATCCTGCATTTGAAGAACTTCTACAAGAGTACCCTCAGGTTAAGCTGTATGTCCGTCAATTTGAGCCGAACGATC
Organism: Sphingobacterium sp.; assembly: GCA_022712315.1. Taxonomy (GTDB): domain Bacteria; phylum Bacteroidota; class Bacteroidia; order Sphingobacteriales; family Sphingobacteriaceae; genus Sphingobacterium. Next base: position 11,938 of record JALAGS010000103.1, read on the forward strand.
TTATCGATAAACAGCTGGTCGTTGCAGCAACAAACAACACTGAGCTCAACGATCAGTTACGTAGTTTAACAATACAAGGTAATATACTGTTTAATGCAGCAGACAAACCGGATTTGTGTGATTTCTACTTAGGATCAATTGTTAAGAAAGGTGATCTGAAAATAGCTATTTCAACAAACGGAAAATCTCCAACAATTGCCAAACGTGTAAAAGAATTATTAAATGACCTTTTACCTGAAGAAATTGACGAAACTTTGTCACTGATGAGTGCCTATCGAGAGCAACTTAAAGGCGATTTCGAGTTTAAAGTAAAGAAGTTGAACGAACATACCAAAAATATATTACGTTATGAACGTTAAAGAAATAAAAGAAATTATTGGTGACAAAAAAGGAGTGGAGCTCTTACAAACGATAGCTGCAATATTTCCGAATGAAGTCGTTTTTTCAACATCTTTCGGTATAGAGGACCAAATCATTACAGAATGGATCGGTAAAAATAATATTGATATCGAAATATTCACATTGGACACTGGACGACTATTCAAAGAAACCTATTCATTGTGGAGTCGTACTTTGGAGCGCTATCAACTGCAAATTAAGACCTACACGCCAGACACACACCTCTTAGAAGAATTCATCAGCAGAAAAGGTCCAAATTCATTCTATGAATCGGTGGACAATCGGAAGGAATGCTGCAGAATAAGAAAAATAGAACCGCTACAGCGCGCAGTCAAAGGGAAGAAAATTTGGGTAACCGGGATCAGATCTGATCAATCCGTCAATCGCCACGATATGGATTTTATCGAATACGATGAAGTTAATCAGATCATTAAAATCCATCCTTTATTTGACTGGACCTTTGACGAGGTGAAAAAATATTGCAAGGAGCAATACATTCCCTATAACGTCCTGCACGACAAAGGTTTTCCGAGTATAGGTTGCCAGCCTTGTACCAGAGCGATACAGGAAGGTGAAGATTTCCGTGCTGGCAGATGGTGGTGGGAAGATCAAAGTAAAAAAGAATGTGGTTTACATGCTGTAAAATCTTAAAATATCAGGCATAAGCTCAAATTCATTAAATCAAATTTTATTATTTCAGAAAATGGACTATTTAGATCATTTAGAAGCGGAAGCAATATATATATTAAGGGAGGTCGCTGGGCAATTTGAGAAACCCGCGTTACTATTCTCTGGCGGAAAGGATTCCATCACACTTGTTCACCTCGCAAAAAAAGCATTTAGACCTGGAAAATTTCCATTTCCATTAGTGCACATTGATACAGGCCACAATTTCCCCGAAACAATTGTCTTCAGGGATTCACTGATTGAAGAAATTGGCGAAAAACTGATTGTAGGTTATGTGCAGGAAAGCATCGACCAAGGCAAAGTGGTTGAGCAAAAGGGAAAAAATGCAAGTCGAAATGCTTTACAAACAGTTACCTTATTAGATACAATTTCGAAACATGGTTTTGACGCTTGTATTGGAGGTGCACGCCGGGATGAAGAAAAAGCCCGTGCGAAGGAGCGGATCTTCTCTGTGCGAGATGAATTCGGCCAATGGGATCCTAAGCGCCAAAGACCTGAACTGTGGAGCATATTCAATGGTAAAATAAACAAAGGTGAGAATGTACGGGTATTTCCTATTTCAAACTGGACAGAATTGGATGTCTGGAATTATATAAAACGTGAACAGATTGCATTGCCATCTATCTATTTTAGCCACGAAAGGGAAGTTATCACACGCAATGGACAGTTAATGGCAGCTGCACCGTTTTTGAATATCGATGCTGATGATGTAATCGAAAGCAAATCAGTGCGCTTCAGAACGGTTGGGGACATGACCTGTACAGCAGCTGTTGATTCAACCGCTACTGAACTCGATGATATCATCGCTGAGATAAAAGCGTCAACTGTAAGTGAACGGGGCGCCAGAATGGACGACAAAGTGTCGGAAGCAGCTATGGAAGAACGTAAAAAGCAAGGATACTTTTAATCCACATTTCAAATTAATACCTGATATTGACAACAATGAATATATTGAAATTTATAACCGCTGGTTCCGTGGATGATGGTAAAAGCACCTTAATAGGCCGCTTGCTATACGATACCAACTCCATTTTGGATGATCAATTAGAAGCTATTCAGCGTGCTAATCGGAAAAACGATGATGGAACTGTAGACTTAGCGATATTGACTGATGGCCTTAAGGCTGAACGTGAACAAGGAATCACTATAGATGTTGCCTATAAATACTTCCAGACAGATCATAGAAAATATATTATAGCGGATGCTCCCGGACATATCCAATATACAAGAAACATGGTAACCGGTGCATCCAATTCGGACCTGATTATCATCCTGGTTGACGCCAGAAAAGGAGTAATAGAGCAAACAAAACGGCATTCCTTCATCGCTAAATTGCTGGCTATGAAACAGGTCTTGGTTTGTATTAATAAAATGGATATGGTCGATTACAGTGCCACGGTATACGAACACATCAAAAGCGATTACTTAGCGCTGGCTAGCAATCTAGGGCTCAAAGATGTTGATTTCATACCCGTTTCGGCTCTAAAAGGCGATAATATCGTCCATAAATCAGAACGAATGCTTTGGTATACAGGTGAGTCCCTATTAGATTACCTGGAAAATGTAGAGATACATGAACACGAAACAGCCAACTGGAGATTTCCGGTCCAATGGGTTGTGAGACCGCAAACAGATGATTTACACGACTATAGGGGATATGCAGGCCGCGTATTAGGAGAGGGCTTAACAGTGGGTGATGCCGTAATCGTTTATCCAGCAGAAACTTTTAGCACGATAAAAGCTATCGAATTAAACGGACAGCAACTTCAACGAGCTGAAAGTGGACAATCGGTTATCATTCATCTAAGTGATGATGTCGACATAAGCCGTGGAGATACGATTGCTAGCGTGGAGAATCCACCGAAATTCGAACGTAATATCCAAGCAAACTTGTGCTGGTTTGACAACAAACCTTTGGATACGGATCAAATTTACCTCGTTCAAAGTCACAGCAAATTAACGAAAGTTAAGATTGTTGATGTGCTTTACAAATTTGACATCAATACACAAGAAAAAGTTTATAATGAGACGATCAAGCTTAATGATATTGGTCGTATTGCAATTAAATCGGCGGAAAATCTTGTATTTGATCTGCAAAATGAAAATGCAGAAAATTCGCAAGCTATTGTTATTGACCCACGCACAAATCTAACCGTTGGTGCTTTAATGATTCAGGCAGTCGACTAAATTTTTTTAACGTAAATATTCAACCTAAATATTTTTCAAGGAGCTCAGCGCATTTTTGAGTTCCTTGTTTATTTTACAGGACTGACTATTTAAGATGTAGGAATAACGATGGTCGGCACTAAATTATAGTATAAAGGGGGATACTTAATACTACTATTTAACAT
>JALAGS010000104.1 GCA_022712315.1 Sphingobacterium sp.
CCAATATCTTATAGCCTTTATGTAGAAGATTCCCTTACTTCAGGTTCGATTTAGTAACACTTTTACCTGACCCAGGCTATAAAATTAGAGGATAAATTCCATTTGATGGGATTGGTTTAATTGAAAAAACTAATCAAATTTATGTGTTTTAAATGGATTAAATTCGTTGGGAATTGTCAAATTTGACCGAATTGACTGATCATTAATTTTCGGCGTCATATAATCAAAGCTACCGAAATCTCCATTAATAATTGTGCATCCCAATAAGATTCGTTCCCCATTTTATCATCTCCAAGTCCATCTTCCAATTTCTACATCATAGAGCGACGTTTAAAATTAGACTGCTCTCATAAGAGGTGTTATCCTGAAAATATCGGTTTCGTTACACTGTGACCAATAATTTATCAACTCCACAAAGTGTATTCTATCCTTTGCTAACATCGCCTTAATAATATTCCATCTGGAATCTATTTCTACGTTATTCTCGTTTAGAAAATCATCATAAGATGCAATAATCAGAGACATTAAAGCCACTCTCTCCTCAAAATCTAAATCATATTGATGATACAAATCAATAAATTCATTGATGCGATTGGAGTCTGCCATCTCGATATCCCAGTCCTGCTCCGTACCCTTATAAGGCAACGATAACTTCTTACTGAGCGCTGCGATAGTTTCTTTTTTTGGTATCATTTATATCTATCAAGTGTATCCCTCAAATATTTACTTATAGCAAGAACATCAAAATTTATTCAAGAAGTTCTCTGCCTTATCACTGGCAGCAGAATTATTGTATTTTTCTATATCCGTATAGGCCTTACCTAAATCCTGTCCTAACCGTTTTTTAAAATTGGGGTTTTCGGAAAAATTCAATTTACCTAAAAAACTTAGATAAATGGCATTTTGAATCCGCTTATCAACTAAAGGCAAATTCTTCGTTAAAAAACCTACCATTGCATCAAACTTATCCCCATCATTTTTAGCTATCACTTCCTGTATAAACCTCTTAAAACAACCCATTTGAAAGATAATAGACGCCCTGTAATCTTCATCTGAAAGCTCCTCTTCCAAACTCGGAAACAAATCGATCAACTCGTTAATAAATAAATCTTGGTCTTTCATCATTATTATATTGGAGAATCATATGGTCAAGGGAAACTGCAAACCCGCAACGGCGCGAAACAGTTTAGCCCGGGCACCAAAGTGTATATTATCGATTGGTATGCCGGGATGTGCCAAGATATTACCGTAATCGGCTTGTCCAGAGATACGAAAAAATTAATTACTATCGTTATACGGGCTGAATGGATCGAAAACCTACGCGTCAAGTTATGCTACAACCCTAAAGTATGCTCAAAAATAAAAACCTACTTTGATAAGGAAGAAACTGGAATGCAGCGGTATACAGAAAAATTCATCAATGATATGTTTATCGGTATACCCCAATGGAATGAACCTATTTAACACTCACAATGATAATGTGAGTTACCTTTGTCACAATTGATTATGTCTATGGTCAAATATCGGCCAAGACAGCAGTAAATTACTTTGTGCTAAATTTTAGATAATGGTCTTTCATCGGTATCCCATCTGCAGTCCGGAATGCATTTCCTGTAATGATGATCTCATACGTTTTGTTTGGTTCTAACTCCCAATCTATAAGCACGGATTTCTTATCTGAAGAATAGCGATGTCCTTTTATCATCGGAAAACCTTCTTTGGAAATTCCCCTAAATGACCGTCCCTGTCCCAATAAGGGCTTGTCGAAATTTATCTTCAACTCTCCTATCGTGCTACTGACATTTGTTTGTCCATCCTGAATTCCCTCAAAAGAAATGATTTTTGGTCTCCTTTCTTCAAAGATGTCATTTAAAGAAGAAATATCAGCAGCATAGGATTGATAAGCCTTAGCAAGTACAGGCATATAGCTCTCTAAAGCAGGATATAAGTCTCGCTGACGGTCAAAGTTTTCAAGTTCATCAACAAGTTTCTCAATCCAAAGAAATCCCCTATCTAGCTGTCCATTGGTTTCCTTTGAGATTTCTTCGGAGCTGAAATGATGATCTTTCTGATATTTAATAACCGCAGCTCGAACTAATGCCTCGTTAAGCATCGTTTGCCAACTACCGTATGCCTGCCGGTTCATTTTTTCCTTTACGACGCTATATAATTTTTCACCGCTGTCTCTAAAAATAGTGGTGTCTTTTTCTAATAAATAATTAACAAAGGAGTGGTTAAACTCGTGAAGTAATGTGGGGAAATAGCTCTGTAATGGAAATTCAGCCATGCCAACACTATCCATACTCCATGTTCCCATAATAGCGTAGACTTCCTTATGACCCCGTGGATTTTTAACGGCTACCCCATAGTTACCACCACCATTCCCCAAACCATTCACAATCAAAAACTTTTCGGATGGTTTCTTACCATAGAATTTAGGATACCAATCCAATTCAATATGTTCATAAATTGGAAGAAAGCGCTTTTCTACCTCATTGTACAGTGCCTGATTATCCTGAAAAAATCGTTTACTATTACTGTCCTTGTAAAACTTCTTTAACAGTGTTGCAAATTGAAGGGCATTAGCTCTACTCCATCTTTTGTCCAGGGTTTCGTCGATATTTTTTTGCTTAAGATTGAACTTATCATCAAGATGGATGGCCATACTCATCACGGCATCGTAGCCTATGCCATTTTCATTTTTAATCTTATTGACAAAAGTGATCAATTCGTGTTCTTTAAAAGGACCATAGTGTTCATTGATCCGGTCAACATAGCGCTTAAAAATAGCTGAGCTATACTCCCGATTGCCGGCAAGCCTAAATACAATACTTAGCATTTCAATACGCTCATCAACTTTTGGCCTATCCATAATTTGATTACGCTGCCCATAGGCGAGCATAAATGACAAGCTGAATAGGATAATCAATACATATTTAGAAGCTTTTTCGAAAATATTGGAAATAGGTTTTACCATCTTTTATTTATTTTGTACTTGAATGGGGATTCCAAATAGTTTGCCAATAAAACTAACAATCTATCTATCAGAACACTAAGAACAAAGTTTCTTTTTTAATATTGACCGTTATTGAACACTAACCGTCCAGTATTGAACAGGCTGCCAGCTGTCTTCTATATTCCTTTTCGCCACGGACAACAATAATATTTCTTTTCAAAAATTTATCACTTTAGCTATGGCTTGCAGCATTGTCCGAGTTACGAACTATTGCCAAGCCAAATATCAATTTATCTCCATATAAATTCCGGGGTTAAGGTCAGCCCCTATCGTGTTATCTAACAGGTGTAAATAACCGGCGAAGAGACCATTCAGTTCGACCGTCTTAAGATTTACCTTTTCTGCTGATTGTACAATACCTTTCTCCACATGCTCATTTCGGTCTGCAACTTGAAGTCCATTCTTAGTATAATAGCCCATAAAATTCTTATTACCCGCAAACAAAGAGTTTTGAAACACATATTTCGGGTAGGTAGATTCCTTTCGCAGCCAGACGAAATTACATCCGGAAATCACATTATTTTTGAAGGTAAATTCAGAAACAAAAGGCCCAAACCACGCTGCGGCCTCATAAGCTCCATAAATGATAGAGTTGGTTAAAGAGAAATCTTTGATATGATCAAACAATAGCAACGCATTCTTACACTCGTAGAAGATACAATGATCAACATGGGTTCCTTCCCCATGTGCCCAAATAGCCCCTTGGATCGGTGCGACATTTCTTTCGCCAATAAAGTAGCATTGACTAATCTCTAACCCTGTACAAACGGTGTCCTTCTTTGAAATTGGGTAATAATAACGGACAGCAGGATTCGTATTCCCAGTAAATTTCAGCCCCCTGATCTGCACATCGTCCATCGCGACTAAAATCCCTGTCGAATGGGGAAACTGTATCGTTGAGTTATTATCCGAGATTGAACTAATAACCGGCATTTTATAAGGATCCCAATCCTTATCACCAGGTAAAGTAAGGGCTTCAAGCAGCAAACCTCCTTTTTTTCGTTGCAGTATGATCTTATCATGTAATAAGTAAAGCCCCGGAAACAATTTGATAGTCGATGAACTGCCGACAGCCAAGGAATTGGCCTTCACCACAGCAGTTTCAAGATTTTTTAGCGGACTGTCTTTTGTTCCTGAATTGAGGTCGTTACCATGGACAGGGTCTACAAAGATAATTTGAGCTGTTAAACTTCGTATCAAACAGAAGCACAGGATCATTACAATTAATTTTTTCATAAAGCTTTTTTACATATTTGAATAAACCACCATTCAGGAAAAACTATACTGATTATTTCTTCAGTGACAACCTAAAGTTGTAAAAATGATTTAAGCTAACCATATTCAATCCTGTTCAAGTTCGTTCAAGATAAATAATCGACCATCCGATGCTCCTGACTGTGATCACTGATTGGGTTGATAATATTGGGAAAAACACGTCCGTATTAAGATGGATACATATTATAGTGTTTTTTTAATTCATTTACTACCGATCTTTTATCTATTAGGAACAGGAGTAATTATTATATTTGATATGTTTAAATCAGGCAGTCTTTGTTCCCCCCACATCGTGAACGTCATTTTATGGTGCAGAGACAAAATATATCGTTGAGAAAATGCAAGAATGTTATGAAGCGAAAAAATAGCAAAATCAAAAAAAATGGAACAACATGTAAGCCAAAATAACGAAAGATTCATTACGGACAATATTCATTTTTTTTATTTGTTCATTGGTCTATCAACGGGATTCACGACTTTAAACCTAAGTAACTTTGGAAAGCAAATTAGTTATATTCAGCTCGTAATCCTTATTGTAAATATTGTATTTTTATTTACGCCGTTATGGAAAAAAATATTTTCTATTCATATGAAAGGAAATGCAAGAATCAATAGACGCCAATCAATCTTAATGTATTTGGTGGTATACATAGCGATGGGAGTATCGTTAATAAGTCAGATTACAGCGATAATGAAATCACTTTTATAAACAAAGATAAGGTGTCTTTTAGATTCCTTTTATTTCAACTTTCTAGTTTTTTTCAAAACCTTCGATTTTAAAGCGATTTTTAAAAGTAGGTCTTATACCGTGGAAAACAGGAATAATAGATTTAATCACTCCTATCGTACCGATATTCAAGATTATTTAAAGACTTAATAGTTCCCTTTTTGTCTCTAAGGTAATAAATAACCATTTTTCGTCTAAAGAGCAAAACTCGCCTATCTTCCCACAGAGCAGGCCACACACACGAATGTTGTTTGATGGCTTTCAATATGTCTATATGGCCTGGTTGCAGCGGCTCTAGTGATTCAAGCCTTGTGATCTGGCCATTTGCAAGAACAACAAATTGGACAGTAATTGAATCTAGACGCGTTGCCCCCTTAAGTTTACCCTTTGGCAATCCCATAATAGCCGCTAGTTTTTTCAGATAAACCTCCTCACCGCCTAAAGGTATAGGTTCCTCTTTCGCCCGATGGTAAATTTTCTTACCTATTGTGTCAAAATCAGCTAAATAACAGGGTGCCGCAGGATCGAAAACACGTGGATCTTTGAAAATCAAATAGGTATATTGGGGTGCACGCCACCCTTTTTCCGTAAAATAAGCGGACGGATATCCCTTATCAACTAAATGTACAAAATAGCGTTCTCCTTCAGCAAAGCGGACTCGGTCTACCTTAATCTCCTTAATACCTCTAGGATCAATATAATACAACATGAAATTTGCATGAACGGTAACACCAGGATTCGACGGATTAAGGTATCCGCCATGCCAATGTACAATGACCTGCTCCGTAGGCAAGCCTGTATATCTCCTGATTAGTTCTGGCAGGGAAATACGGTCAGCAAAAAAATCTTCTTCGGTATCTACATATATAGAGCCTTTGTATCGTATACCGTCAATTAAAGTATCTTTTTCTGACCGTCGGATCTGTTTATAATATTCTGCCTTTGACGAGCGAATCGTATAGGGATTGACCTGTATATTATTGATAAAATAAGCCGGATCGTCGGCATACTGATCAGAAGGGGAAGGCGGGTACCAAGGTGTATGGAAATAAACGACACCTTGGTATTCGCTTTTTACCGCGCCGGAATAGGGAAATGATCTATCCAATACCGCCCCCGGATAATTAACCAAATCTTCATGTTTAATATTTCCACCATTTAAGATAAACTCATAATTTTCAAACGTACCATAGGTTTTCGGAAACAAGGAAGAACTATCCAACTTGCTAGTATCTGCATGCTGAGCTAAAACTGGCGATGTCATTAGCACCGAAAGAAATACAAATAAATAATAATGAGCGAAAGATGTCTGCATAACTTACATTTAATGATCTCTGTTTATTGGAATCCGCCAATACGATCCAGCGATCGAATATTTCCCGTTGGATCTATACAGTAAAATATTTTCATTTTCACCAAAGAATGTACGGGACGACTTCCTTGTATTGCAGGTAACCAGATACAGGCATTTTTCTTGATAGCCGTTAATATGTCTCCATTACTTGCTCTTTCTGGACTTAAGCTTTGCAGTCTCGAAAGCATTCCACTTTTGAGCACAACAAATTGGACCGCGATAGAATCTGTCGTCGTTGCGTCTTCCTTTTCGGCAGACAGTCCCATCGACGCGGACAACTTTTTCAAATAAAGCATATTACCCTTATAAGGCCGTGCGGAAATTTCAGTATTCTTAAAAATAGAATACCCTTCTTCATCAAAATCAGACAAATAACACGGGTATAACGTATCAACGGCTAAAGGATCGCTAAACACTAAATTTGCTTTGGTATTACTCCATTTATAAGCATTGTCGACGATATGAACAACATATCGTTCACCTTCCGCAAAAAGGATACGATCAATCTCTATGGCACGAACCCCAAGCTTCGTATGCTGATCAATTTTATCCATACTGAATGAATAAATTGGGAAATGGTCGTCAATAATGGTACCGATATCATCTTCATAGGTATACTGGTATCTAGAACTGCGCCAATGGACAATTACTTTTTCGGAAGGTAAATTGGTATATTTTTCAATCAGTTCTGGCAGTAAAATACGGTTTGCAAAAATGTCCTCGTCCGTATCGATGTAAATAGCACCTTTGTATAATTTACCGGCTATTATTGTATCGCGTTTAGTCTTCGAGATTGTATTATAAGCTTCTACTTTCAGCAAACGAATGTGATAAGGGCTCACCTGTCTGCCATTGACAAAATAGGCTGGATCATTAGCGTAAAGAATAGGGGGAGCGTAATATTCTTTGTTGTGGAAATAAACGGCTCCACTGTAATCGCGCCCTTTCAATTGAATAGGAAAAGGAAATACATTATTCAATTTCGTTCCAGGATAATTGATTAAAGAATCCCTTTCGATAACAGTTCCATTCAGTATAAACGCATAGTTTTCGAAGCTCCCGTGTTTTTTCGGGAACAAACTTGCACTGTCTGGATTGGCGGAATAGAGGGACTGGGCCGACGCTTGAACTGAGAATAATAGAATTAAAATAAATATTATATAATTTTTCATCGTTTTCCTTATCTATACTTAACCATTTAAGAATTGTATAATCATCTTCCTTGACAACACCCAGCCATTGCTCTACAGATTTTCCAAACCGCAATCTAGATTGAATTTCATGTTTGTTTAAATACCGCATCGTACATCTATTGATACATCTGGAATCTTTATCAAAGGAGAAAAATCACCTTTGAATATATCCAGTTCGTAAAAATTATGGTCAGTATCCACTATAACAGAGATAAGCAGATACATTCCGTCGACATCGTGTGAATCCATATCAGCTACAGTGCCCCCATAACGTCTACGATCCTCTCCTTCAACAACAACTTTCAGACTCCCCATGCCACCATCGTCCATTTCCTCAACAAATAGGCTTTCCAATGAAGCTATAATTGCGGCTCCCTCCGGTGTATCATAAACCAAATAAGAAATAAGCTTTATTTCCGCAGAGGTGAGTCTTCTTTTCATATTTCGCATAGTTCTATTGGCTTATCAACGATTCATCTACATAAAGATCAATAATCACTTAAACAAATCAAACTTTTACTATATTTATTTGCCAAACCTTTTATGATGAGCATACACAGTA
>JALAGS010000105.1 GCA_022712315.1 Sphingobacterium sp.
ATAACAACCAATGGGAGATTTTGAAAACAAAGAACGTGAAGAAGTTTTTTCAAAAAAGGTGAGAGCAGGTAAGCGTACTTATTTTTTTGATGTAAAAGCAACTCGATCGAACGATTACTACATTACTATCACAGAAAGCAAGAAGCGCTTTGAGGATGGCCAGTTTATTAAGCATAAGATTTTCTTATATAAAGAAGATTTTGAAAAGTTCGCTGAGGGTTTGACAGATGTGGTTAATTACATCAAGTCAAATCAGGAAGTAATCGAGAAACGTTATGAGCCTAACTTTGATGATGCATATGCTGAAGAAGCAGGTGCTCGTTCAAAAGATGATTTTTCGTTCTAGCATAAGGAGAACGAAATCTTAATGAAAAAAAGAAATAAAAGCCACATGAGTGGCTTTTTTTTTGAAAATTGTCTGGTGTCATAGGCCAGAAAGAACCTCAGTTCGCTTTTATATACTTCGCAGAAAGTCATTCAGCACGGCATTGAATTTTTCGGGCTCCTCGAGATTTGGCAGGTGTCCGGACTCTTCAAACTCCATATAGCGTACATCTGGTATATTGTCGATGAGGATATTTGTCTGTTCTTCACTCATCAGCTTATCGTGTTTACCTTTTATCACCAATGTTGGAATAATAATTGTTTTCAGTGAATGGGTTGTATCCGTTCGTGATGCGAGTCCGAGCTGGGTAGCGCAGATGCTGGCGACCTCGTTTCTGCGGATACAGCTTTTGATAAGTTCTACTGCTTCGGGATTTTCGCGGATGGTTTTATCGTGAAACACATTTGTGATAAAACCAATGGCAAATGGTCTTCGGCCATATTTCAGTAATGCCTGAATGGAATCAAAGCGTTTCTGTTTGCCTTTGTTATCGTCGGCAAGGGAATTGGTGTCACAAAGGATGAGTCCTTTGAGTTGCTGCCCGATGAGCTCATAGGTGCGTAGTGCAATGTAGCCTCCCATGGAGATTCCGCAAAGGATGACGTGATTGAGATCAAGTTTACGAATAAATTCAACGAGATCTTTGGCAAAAACATCCACAGAGAAAAATCCATGGCCATTGGTACTTAAGCCATGCCCTCGGACATCGATGGCAATTCCGGTATAATCTTCGTCGAGTTGCAGAAGTTGCTGTTTCCAGGTGTTTTTATTAAAAGGGAATCCATGGATGAAGATGATGGTTTTTGGGGAAGGGTATAATTTGCTGGGGCGAATATAATAGGAGATGCTGATGTCTCCAATACGAATTTTACTGAGTTTTAATTCTCTTTTGCTCATGAATGCTAACATTTGTCCGTGTCTGAAAAAAAAAGTTGATATTTTAAATATAATATTATCAACGAGATAAAAGAAATGTTGTTGTATAAAGTTTAAAAAAGAGAAAAAATGTTTGTTAAATCGATAAATATATCGATATTTGCATCACCAAAACGGAAAAGGATATCGGATTTGTTTTGGTTGCCTTGCGCTCCTAGCTCAATTGGATAGAGCATCTGACTACGAATCAGAAGGTTAGGGGTTCGACTCCCTTGGTGCGCACAAATACAGGTTCTGTATGTTAAAAAGGCATTACTAGCTCAATTGGATAGAGCGTCTGACTACGGATCAGAAGGTTAGGGGTTCGACTCCCTTGGAGTGCACAAAGAAAAGCCAGTCAATTTGATTGGCTTTTTGTTTTAAGAAGCTTTATTGCAAGGCAGTCGATGGAAGGGGGGGAACTTCTTTTTGAAAAAAAATTTGTAAAAAAACGAATTCTGACTATATTTGCGTCACCAAAACACATGGGACAGAGTTCTAAACGTAATGGTTTATTGCGCTCCTAGCTCAATTGGATAGAGCATCTGACTACGGATCAGAAGGTTAGGGGTTCGACTCCCTTGGAGCGCACAACTGAAAAGCCTAGTCATCATCTGTGATTAGGCTTTTATTTTTTAACTCGTTTTAATTTCTTAAATAAAACTATGCTAAACCTTGTAATATTTGGCCCTCCGGGTGCAGGTAAGGGAACCCAATCTGCAAAGCTTATTGAAAAATATCAATTGGTTCATGTTTCAACTGGTGATATTTTTAGAGCACATATTAAAGGTCAAACGCCACTTGGTCAACAAGTGAGCCAGATTATTGCTGAGGGAAATTTAGTGCCAGATTCGATTACGATAGCAATGCTGGAAGAGGAAGTAAAGAAAAATCCGGATGCGAAAGGATTTATTTTTGACGGATTTCCTCGTACTGTTGCTCAAGCTGAGGCTTTGGATGCTTTTTTAGAAGGTATCAATACCTCAATCTCAGTCGTAATCGCACTGGATGTGAATGAGGATGAATTGAAAGAGCGTATTGCCAAACGGAGGGAGATTTCTGGCCGTGCAGATGATGATGCGGATAAATTAGTGAAGCGTATCGATGAATATTTTACGAAAACGATTCATGTATTGCCTTATTATGAGGCACAAGGCAAGCTTTCTAAAGTAAATGGTATCGGCGAGATCGAGACTATCTTTAAGAGCTTAACTGATATCATCGATAATTATTAATTGAAATAAATACTTTTAGACTGTAATAAATTGTAATGGCGCAAGGCTCGAATTTTGTTGATTATGTGAAAGTGTGTTGTCGTTCTGGACATGGTGGGGCAGGTTCGGCTCATTTGCACCGTGACAAGCACACTGCTACCGGTGGTCCCGATGGTGGTGACGGCGGTCGTGGTGGGCATATTATACTGAAAGGAACGACTAATCTTTGGACTTTACTCCATTTAAAATACCGTAAGCATATTATCGCTTCAAACGGAGAGTCGGGGGGCAGTTCTTTGCGGACGGGTGCTACTGGTCGTGATGAAGTATTGGAAGTTCCTCTAGGTACAATTGCAAAGGATGCGGAGACTGGAGAGGTCTTGTTTGATATTACAGAAGACGGTGAAACAAGGGTATTGGTTCCCGGTGGAAAAGGTGGTTTGGGTAACTGGCATTTTAAATCGCCTACGCAGCAAACACCGCGGTTTTCACAACCTGGCCTTCCTGGGAAAGAGCAGTGGATTATTCTGGAATTGAAAGTTTTGGCTGATGTCGGGCTGGTCGGATTCCCTAACGCTGGAAAATCAACATTGCTGTCTGTGGTCTCCGCTGCGAAACCTGAAATCGCAAATTACCCATTTACAACGCTTGTCCCTAATTTAGGGATGGTCAGCTACAGGGATAACCGTTCTTTTGTCATGGCAGACATCCCGGGTATAATCGAAGGGGCTTCAGAAGGTAAAGGCTTAGGCTATCGTTTTTTGAGACATATCGAGCGTAATTCTGTTTTGCTGTTTATGGTGCCAGCTGATACGGACCGTACAATCCGTGAAGAATATGCCATTTTATTAAATGAATTGACAGCTTATAATCCAGAGCTGGCGGATAAGCCCAAATTGCTGGCTATTACGAAGTCTGATATGCTTGATGATGAGCTGGAGAAAGAAATGGAACAGGAACTGCCGGAAGGGGTGCCTTATATTTTCATTTCTTCGGTGACAGGCAAAAACATATTGCCATTGAAGGATATGATCTGGAAAGCAATTAACTCCTAAATTTCAAAATATAAACAGGAAAGGCGCTTCGCAAGATGCGCCTTTCCTGTTTATACGAAGTTGGATAAGCTGTTTAAAAAAAGAATTTTCTAAAGTTTTTTTGTTAATTTCATCCTATTAATATTTTATTCATGATGAGCGTCTGCCATTCAGCTTCATCACCAAATTAAATCTAAATGAAAACAGAAGACGAAAAGTATTGCGTAGAATGTGGTAAGTTGATTAATATCAAGGCCGAGGTTTGCCCTTATTGCGGTGTAAGGCAGCCTATATTTTATGCTAACCAACCCTTTCAGCAACAAAATAACACGTTTCAAGATGACAGATGGCTGCCCGCGGTGCTGTTTTGCTTTTTTCTTGGACCGTTTGGTGCACATCGGTTCTACTTGGGCCAAATAGGTACTGCCGTAATTCAGCTGCTTACTTTGGGGGGATGCGGAATCTGGTATCTGATCGATTTGATTATGATTATTGTCGGTAAATATAAAGATGCGGATGGTAATTACATAAAAAGTCCTATAAACAATAATTAATGATTTATATCTTACTGAAATACCTTAAGTATCATTGGATCTATTCGTTGGTACTGGGGTATTTCGGAATTGCCATAAGCTTATATCTTTTCATGGATATCCATATTCTTGTTCCCTGCCTTTGGAAGGCTGTGAGTGGGTATGATTGTCCGGGATGTGGTCTTACAACCGCGTTGATTGCCTTGCTGCGTTTGGAGTGGCAGGAAGCCTGGGTAAAGAATCCATTGATTTATATGCTGGTTCCTTTATTGACAGGTCTGATTTTGAAAGACTTTGTAGCGTTTTGGAGGAAGAAATCAGTTGAAGAATAAAAAAATAAAAAATGTTTTCACTTTTAAGTGATATGTCGTAACTTTGTCTCCCGTGAAAATTAGAGTAGAGTCTTTATTGGTAGGTGCCTTAGGAAACGGTTTGTCAATCGTTATGATGCATTGTTAATTGATATTTAGCCCATTTGAGGGCTTTTTTTATATCCAATAA
>JALAGS010000106.1 GCA_022712315.1 Sphingobacterium sp.
ACGTAACTCTTTCAGTATATATGTCAGTTGGCCTGACAACCCCAGAGGGAATCAGTCCAATAAAGATTTTTAGGTGCCTATATCGGCGGTGTCTACCTCTTCCCATTCCGAGCAGCGCAGTCAAGCCCGCCAGCGCCGATGGTATTGCCGTAACAGGTGGGAGAGTAGGTCGGTGCCTTTTTTTACACGGAAGCCCTTGCTGGAAACAGTCAAGGGCTTCTTTCGTTTTAGTACTTTCGTAATCCCCGGGCGTCATTGTGTCGTAGCGGGTGTGACGAACGATTATATCCCTTTAACCCAATGCTCGCTTGCCGCTATCTCCGCTGATCCCTTACCGCTATTTCCCTTGTACCGCACCTCCCCTGATGCATAACTGCAACCACAGCATGCGTCGTGGATAAAAGGATCGCCGCTTCTATTTCTATCCTGAATATTGAATGGTACGGGGTGAGCTTTAACTGACCTAAACGAAATATTATACAGCAGATACAAGAGATTTAGGTTTGTAATTTTGAGTTTATGGAAAGTGAGCTGCATCAGAGAAATCTTTTTGAGGCACAAAGTTTATGTCTTAGAAAGTATCCCTTTAATGATCTATCATTAGCATTTCTACTAGATATTATCTAATTTAGTGTTATTACATTGTATTATGATGAAAATAAAAGAGGTATTGGTTTTCTGTTTTTTGATCTTGTTCTTTTTGAAGGATAATCTCGTGAATGCGCAAAGTAAAGCTTTAGATGACGGCGTACTGCGTATATTGGCTATTGGTAATAGTTTTTCGGAAGATGCTATTGAACAAAATTTATATGAATTAGCGAAAGCCGGGAAAAAAAAGATCGTGATCGGCAATCTCTATATTGGGGGAGCTCCTTTAAGTTTGCATGTAAGTAACGCAAAAGAGGATAAACCAGCCTATCGCTACCGCAAAATCAATCTTGACGGGCAAATGTCTGAGAAAGCAAATGAGCGTTTATCTGAGGCGCTTATCGACGAAGCCTGGGATTATATTAGTTTTCAGCAAGCGAGCCCATTATCCGGAGATTATGATTCATATGCCAAGGATTTACCGCTTTTATATGATTACGTTACAAAACACGTTATATTCCCGGAAACTCAATATATATTGCATCAGACTTGGGCTTATCAGAACGGTTCATCTCATGAGGGATTTGTTCGCTATAACCGTAGCCAAGACAACATGTATAAGGCCATCACCCATACTGCGGAGGAGGTCTTTAACTGGGGGAGTTTTAGCCTATTGGTTCCTTCGGGTACAGCTGTTCAAAATGCACGTTCAAGCTTTATAGGTGATCATTTTACGCGTGATGGCTACCACTTGGATTTGAATTACGGGCGTTTCGTTGCCGCTTGTGCCTGGTACGAGTCTTTGTTCCATGAAAATGTGATGAACAATAGCTTTTTACCGCTTAAGGTGACCTATGTTGAGGGGGAGATTGCTCGGGAGGCAGCACATAAGGCTGTGGAGTCCCCTTATACTGTTACGGTATTAGAAGATTTTCAATTAATGCATTAATATTTAGATGAGTATCAAAAAGAGCTATTTGATCGAATTGGATCATGAAACAAAAAATACCAGACGTATTTTAGAACGGATTCCGGACGATAGACTGGATTGGCGTCCACACGAGAAATCGATGAGCTTGGGAGAATTGGCAGCTCATGTTGTGGAATTGCATAGCTGGGTACATAAGGCAATACCAAAAGATGTATTTGATTTTAAAGTGGATTATTCGCCGCTCAAAGTGTCTTCGGTGGATGAATTAAAGACGATTCTATCGGCAGGGCTGGAAGCCAACAAGGCAACAATTGAGAATATTGCTGAAACAGATTGGTTTAATGAATGGGTGTTGAGAGCAGGAGATTATGAGATTGCGCGTTTGCCGCGTGCTGGAGCGATACGTTTTATTGTAAACAATCATATTGTTCACCATCGTGGTCAGCTGACCGTCTATTTGCGCTTATTGAATATTGCTGTACCAGGTTTATATGGGCCGTCGGCAGACGGAGCAATGCCTAGTTAGTGCGATGATCCATTAGATTGTCTAAGAACAAAAAAAGGGAATCAAATTTGATTCCCTTTTTTATATACTCAATTGTCTAATTATTTAGCCAATTCTTCTGCAATTGCTTTTCCAATTTCAGCTGGAGATTCAACCACACGAATACCACACTCACGCATGATTTTCATTTTAGCAGCAGCAGTATCATCCGCACCACCTACAATTGCACCAGCGTGTCCCATACGACGTCCTGGAGGCGCTGTTTGACCAGCAATAAATCCTACAACAGGTTTAGTACCATGTTCTTTGATCCAACGAGCAGCTTCAGCTTCCATTCCACCACCGATCTCACCGATCATGATGATAGCTTCAGTTTCTGGGTCGTTCATTAATAATTCAACAGCCTCTTTGGTTGTTGTACCGATGATAGGGTCACCACCAATTCCGATCGCTGTCGTGATTCCTAATCCTGCTTTTACAGTTTGATCTACGGCTTCGTAAGTCAAAGTTCCTGATTTAGAAACAACACCTACATTACCTTTTTTGAAGATAAATCCTGGCATGATACCGATTTTAGCTTCTCCTGCAGTGATGATACCAGGACAGTTAGGTCCAATCAAACGAGATTTTTTGTCACTCAAGTAAGATTTTACTTGGATCATATCTTTTGTTGGGATACCTTCTGTGATACAAACAATCACTTCGATACCAGCAGCGGCAGCTTCCATGATCGCATCTGCAGCAAATGCTGGAGGTACAAAGATAATAGAAACATTAGCTCCTGTAGCGTCTACCGCATCTTGAACAGTATTGAATACAGGACGGTCTAAGTGTTGTTGACCACCTTTACCAGGAGTAACACCACCAACTACATTTGTTCCGTACTCAATCATTTGAGTAGCATGGTAAGTACCTTCGTTTCCAGTGAAACCTTGAACGATTACTTTTGAATCTTTATTAACTAATACACTCATTTCTTCTTTAAATTTTGCACACAAATCTACTATTTTGCTTTCTAAAATGGAAGCAATGTGAATAGTAATGTGACCTTTATTGATAAATTTTTAATTGAGATTGCGTTTTTGGATAAAATCCCAAAGAATAATGCCAATTGCGACAGACACGTTTAGGGAATGTTTGGTTCCATATTGAGGGATTTCAATGCAGGTGTCAATTTTTTCCATGACTTCTTCATCGACTCCATTGACCTCATTTCCAAAAATCAACGCATATTTTTTATTATCTTCTGGTTCAAAGTGATGTAACATAACGCTGTCATCTGCTTGCTCGATGGCAACAATAACATAACCTTCTTCCCGAAGCTGATCGACCACGCTAATGGTGTCTTTGTAGTATTCCCAAGAGACTGATTGAGTTGCCCCAAGCGCTGTCTTTTCGATTTCGCGGTGGGGAGGTGTACCCGTAATACCGCATAGGTATATTTTTTCAATAGCAAATCCGTCTGCAGTACGGAAGGCTGAGCCTACATTATGCATGCTCCGTACATTGTCCATAACGATTGTGATAGGAGTTTTTTCTTGTTTTTTAAACGATTCAACATCTGTACGTTGAAGTTCATCCATCGATAATTTTTGCATGTCGCAAATATACTAAACCTAAAAAATAAAATAGATTTTGAATATTGAAAATAAGGTGTTATTTTTGCAGTCCGAATTACAAGAAAAAATTGAATAAAAATTAGCTAAAAAAAATGGCAAATCATAAATCAGCGATCAAAAGAATTAGAGCAAACGCTACTAAACGTTTAAGAAACCGTTACCAAGCAAAAACTACACGTAACGCAATCAAAAAATTACGTCACACTACTTCTGCAGAAGAAGCAAAAACATTATTACCACGCGTAATTTCTATGCTTGATCGTTTGGCAAAGAAAAATGTGATCCACAAGAAAAAAGCTTCTAACAACAAATCTAAGTTAACTAAATTCGTTAACGGTTTAGCGTAAGCTTTTTGTATAGATATAGAGGGGTACAGCTCGCTGTATCCCTTTTCTTTATGTTATATACTTTGGATTTCTCTTTCCAAGCGAATGGTAAATAAAAAAGCATCGATTTTCGATGCTTTTTTATTGATGTATTTATTTTATAAGTCAGAAAGAATCTTCAGCTTGCTTTCATCACTATTGATGTTTTCAAAGGCATGAAGGTTTTATTTTAAATCTTCCCGCGCTATAATCTTATTGCTGCAAATTTGGAAGTAACTCTGCGATGACCTTTTTCAATTTATTGGGATCCTTCATATAAGGTTCCAAGTCATAAAGCTCAACCTTTTTGAAATCAATCGGATGACTTTCACTTTGGAGTGAAATTGTACCTTTATTTAAAAGCTGACCATCTTTTTTAACTTTAGGGTCGAAATCGGTTACATTTCCACCTCCAATTTGAGGTTTGTTATATTGCAGAACAACCTTATTCTCGAGGATATGTTGGACCAAGGAGTCTCCCAATACCAAGAAATCTGCTGTTACCCATTGATCACCAGCGTAAGTTTTTGATGTTGAACTAATACAATGTGGCGTAAAGAGTTTATTGTCGATTACGACGTTTGTGCCAGGGGTGCAAAGATTACTTGTCGTCCGTTCATCTTTACCATTGCCACCCAAAAGCTGTCCTTCGATCGAAATTGGGAAGTCTTGATCTACACCCATTGTATGAGGATCCTGTCCATGCAGCATAGCTCCGCTATTACGCCAGGCCCAACCTTCGCCACCATTTACCTGTTCACCAACAAATCGATAAGTGACCCGTAATAAATAAGCAGAAAATTCTTTATTATAGAATAGATGGCCATACTGAAAATTAAAATTATCATAACCATCGTATCTTACTTTGAGTAAACCGTCTTCTACACGAAAAGTATTTTTATAATTATCCCCAACTTGGTGGTTTCTGATTTTCGGGGTCCAGTTCTTCAAATCTTTCCCATTAAATAACTGAATGGGTTTGGGTTTCTTATCTTGAGATTTGGCAAATAAAGAAGTGCTAAGCAATAAAATTCCAGCACTATAAATGATATGTTTGAATTTCATCCTGAATTAGGTTTATTGACCTAAATTAGGTAAACATTTTTAAATAAGCAATTCTTTTTGTTTGACATATTCGCTTGGACGAATACCTACTACCTTATTGAATGTATTACTGAAAGTAGGGAGGCTATTGTATCCAACTTTGAGCGCAACTTCATTTACACTCAGTTTTTCATCCAAAAGGAGCTTAAGGGCTGTCAACATCCGAAGGATCGTGTAGTATTGGATAAAAGACATATTTAATTCCTTTTGAAATAGTCTGGCCAATGTACGTTCACTAATATTAAATAATCCAGCAAGTTTCTTGAAACTGACATTTTCCTCAATATTCTCTTCCAGGTAAGTGACGATATCCTTTAATTTTTGATGATTTGGATAGGGTAAAGCTAAGGGAAGCTCGTGCAGCGATAATTCAGGCAGAATAAGTTTAAATGCTGTAGCAATACTATATTTGGGTTCTTCAACTGGAAATATATTGCCATTCCAGCGATTTGTAAACATGATCAGCTCTATCAAAAGATCGTTGACAGGATAAATTCCCATTTTACTGTAAAATGGTGCGTCATTATTGGTTTTTGGAAAGTACAAATTACGCATAACGACCTCAGGGGTACTGGGATGAATACTATGTTTTACGCCAGCTGGAATCCACAAATAATGACGGGCAGGTAGAAAATATGATTTCTCCTCCGTTTTGATAAATACAACACCACCTTCTGTATATAAAAATTGATCTTTGTCGTGGCAATGCTCGGAAATATGGTTCTCTGCTATAATAGCGTGGTGACAGTAAATGCTATCTTCAAACGAGTCGACCTCCGTCATGTAATAACGGTTGACATATTTCGCATCTGTCGTTATATCTTGTGTATTCATTTTGACCTATAATACTATGCAGCAAAGGTAGGATTTTTTTACTAGACAGCGTCTTTACTTCTTGAAAGTGAGTGTATGCTTACATTAAAATTGCAATTAATCGGCTAGAGAGTTAGTATTTACTTACTTTGGTTTTGCTTTTATTATTGTAAGTTATTTGTTTTCAGTGTGATATATATTATCAATCAGTGTGATACAAAATATTTTTTTATTAGGATTTGTTGTATATTTTTGATTTGTAGCGAGTTGTCTATTTTAAGTCGCGTTTGGATAACTTTGTGTCGAATGATAATAAATATGCAGTCCAAAAAAAAGCTAAAATTGTTTGGTTAAGAGGTTGTGAAATATGCAAAAGAACTTTTCAAATAAGGGAAATATATAGGTTTCAATTTCTTAAGTTTACAATAATGGAATAAAATCAAATTATAACAATATGGCTTACGAAAGAATAAAAGTTCAAAGCTTACATGATAAAGTGATTACAGCGGAAGAAGCTGCTAAACTATTTCAAAACGGAATGGTCGTTGGTTCAAGCGGTTTTACCAAGGCTGGAGACAGTAAGGTGGTGTTACCTGCCTTGGCTGAGCGCGCGAAAGTCGAGCCGTTAAAAATAACCTTGATTACCGGAGCTTCGCTAGGACATGGAACAGATGGTAAATTAGCGGAAGCAGGGGCGCTAGCCAAACGGATGCCTTTCCAGGTTGATCGTATTCTACGTAATAAAATTAATGCTGGTGATGTATTGTTCATAGATCAGCATTTAAGTGAAACTGCGGAGCTTCTTCATAACAAGAATTTACCGCAGGTAGACATTGCCGTTTTGGAAGTTGCTGCCATAGAATCGGACGGGAGTATCGTGCCAACGACTTCAGTAGGTAACTCTGCAACCTTTGCGGCTTTGGCCAAACATGTTATTTTAGAAGTAAACACAGCAATACCGACGACTATCAAGGGGATACACGATATCTATCAGGCAGAGGATTACCCACGTCGTAATGTAATTCCTATTGTAGCGCCAGAAAATAAGATTGGACGGAAGACTATCCCCTTAGATGCGAGTAAGGTAGTGGGGATTGTTTTTACAAATGAGCTTGATAGTCCTGCTGATATTGCTGAGCCGGATACTAAAACAACTGCGATAGCCAAGCATATCTTGCAATTCTTTGAGAATGAAGTAGAATTAGGTCATTTGTCGGAAAGTCTGATGCCACTTCAAGCGGGTATTGGTAAGGTTGCCAATGCTGTTTTGACTGGATTCATACATAGTAAATTCCACAACTTGACCATGTTTTCGGAGGTATTGCAAGATAGCACCTTTGATTTAATTGATGCCGGAAAATTAGATTTTGCATCTGCATCATCAATCACTGTCTCAGAAGAGTGTTATTCGCGGGTTTTTGACCATCTGGATCGATACCGCGATAAAATTGTATTACGGCCGCAGAATATTTCGAATACACCGGGATTAATCAAGCGTTTGGGCATCATCGCGATCAATACAGCCATCGAGTTTGATATCTATGGAAATGTAAATTCCACCCATACCTCAGGAACGAACATCATGAACGGTATTGGCGGCTCTGGTGATTTTGCCCGCAATGCTTATTTGAGCATCTTTGTCACGCAGGCTGCATCTAAAGGGGATGCAATTTCTCACATTGTTCCCATGGTTTCACATGTAGACCATACTGAACATGATGTTGATATTTTAGTAACGGACTATGGCCTGGCCGATTTACGTGGCTTAGCCCCTCGTGAGCGAGCGAAAGTAATTATTGAGAACTGTGTACATCCTGATTATAAAGAACAGCTTTTGGACTACTATAATCGCGCGTGTGAAAGAGGAGGTCATACACCACATTTGTTGGAGGAAGCTTTTAGCTGGCATATCAATCTTCGTGAAAAAGGAACAATGAAAAAAGACCAATAATCTAGGGCCAGCCTGCTTATTGACTAAAGGCATAAAAAAAATGCGGAGTTCAAAATTAAACTCCGCATTTTTTTTATCTCATTGCTAGCCGCTGTAACTTTTTTGATCCGACGAATTTTGATTTTCTATAAAATCATGGTCGGTGTAAGGTGGTACTTAGCGTAACTTATTTGCAATAAATAGAAAGTATTATTCATATTTTCTATATTTATTTTACATTTTGCAGTATATATCGCAATAGCAGAAAGGTTTAGCTTTTTCGCATGTGAGCGAGATACCAATAGAAGATTCAACAGCTGCGTTGGCGGAATTGAATGAACCAATATAAATTAATATGATAAAAGTAAGACACTGTATTCTTTCTCTAATGACCATGTTGTTTATGAACATGGGATATGCCCAAGTTAATTATTTACAGGAATCCAAAAAGGATTTCGACAAGCGGATGTATTGGTTTAGAGAGGCAAAGTATGGAATGTTTATTCATTTTGGGCTTTATAGTCAACTCGGAGGAATATATAAAGAGAATTCAACCAAAGGATATGCTGAATGGATACAATCGGAAATGAATATTCCGAAGGATGCGTATTCGGAACTGATCAGGACATGGAACCCCAAAGACTTCAATGCCGACAGTATTGTTCGATTGGCTAAGGATGCTGGTATGAAATATATTGTTCTGACGACTAAACACCACGAGGGATTTTGCCTGTGGGATTCTCCCTATACAGATTACGATATTGCTTCGACACCAATGAGAGGAAGAGATCTAGTGCAGGAATTATCTAGGGCCTGTAAGAAAGCTGGAATCAGATTTGGTACCTACTATAGCATTATCGATTGGCACCACGATTCACAATATGTTGATCCCAATGGTAAAGGCGACTGGGGGCAGATCCTGATGAAGCCAGAGCAGAAGGCTGCTTATATTCAATACATGAAAAATCAATTGAAAGAATTGGTTGTTAAATATGATACTGATATCCTTTGGTTTGACGGGGACTGGGTGAATTGGTGGGATATGGCTGATGGGGAAGATCTTTATCAATATCTACGCAAATTAAAGCCCTCTCTTATTATAAATAACCGTGTTGCAAAACGTGATCAATTTAAGCGTGATTTTGGAACGCCTGAACAAGAGCACCCTGGAGCTGCACTGGATTACGATTGGGAAGCCTGTTATACCCTAAACAATTCTTGGGGATACAAAAAGTCAGACAATAATTGGAAATCTCCTACGGATGTAAATACCAAGCTGCGCGAAATCAATGAAAAAGGCGGAAATCTATTGCTTAATATCGGACCTGATGCGAATGGAAATGTACCCATAGCCAGTAGGGAAATTTTGTTAAAAGCAGCCGCAGAGCGGAAGAAGAATTAGGCTGTATACTAATCGCTGTTTATCGATTTTTGACAAAGGTTCCAGGGGAGAGAATGTTATTTAATCTTACTTAGCTATGAAAACAAAACTCATTTTAGTTCTGATGCTGATTACCATGTTATTGGGATTTCAGTACCCTGTAAAGGCAGATCCACCTTTTCATAAAAAAGGGATGATCAAGGTCTCGATTTTTTATCCAAATGGACCAGGAAAGACATTTGATTGGAGCTATTATATTCCTAAACATATTGCGCTTGTCAAACAAGTTTACGGTAAAGCATTGAAAGGTGTAACTATTGATAAGGGACTTTCGGGACGTAGCTCAGAAGCAGGACCAACTTATTTAGCAATTTGCCATTTATATTTTGATTCCGTTGCGGCCTATCAGAATCATTTAAAAGAAAACGGGAAAAAATTTGCCGAAGATTTTCCAAAATATACGAATATTACTCCAGAGATACAGATCAGTGAAGTCATTCAATAGAACTTGCGTTGACTGGATGAAATACAATAGATCTATCTATTGTATGGATACACGAACAGAAAAAGTCGTTTGTGAATCGCAAACGACTTTATTTTTATGACCTTAACCGCTTTGCTATATGCCGTTTATACCCGATATAGTCGAGTTAGAAATTAAAATGGACGACTAAAATTATGAAGAGATCTCTCATGCTATTCCCTACATTATTATTTATTGGCTTAACCTGTGCCGTTTCGCTTGGTGTGTATGGGCAAGAGTCTGGCTCAGTCAAACGCATTTATATCAGCACAAAAGGAAACGATCGAAACCGGGGGACTATGGATAGTCCCTATGCCACAACCGAGGCTGCGCTGCGCTCGGTAGAAAAATATAAACGCGGAAAAAATGCCTCAGCCATCGAAATTATCTTTATGGCTGGGACTTATCAGCTGGACAAGCCGATCCAGATGTCTGCTGTGGTATCTGGGACGAGAAAACAACCCTTGCGGATCAAAGCCGCGGATGGAGCAAAGGTTATACTGAGTGGAGCCAAATCTCTTGACCTCAAATGGCAAGAAGGTAATCAGGGGATTTGGACAGCGAAGGTCCCCAGAGGAACAAATTTCCAAAGTCTATATGCTAATGATGAGCATCTTGTCCGGGCACGTTATCCAAACTATGATCCCACTGTCTTGCCATTTCAAGGTTATGCCGCAGATGCATTAAGTCCCGAACGTGTAGCAACCTGGAAAAATCCCAAAGGTGGAATTGTACATGCTTTGCATGCTGGCCGCTGGGGGGGATTCCATTATCAGATTATGGGAAAAGATGGTTCATCGACGGTGAAGCTTGAAGGTGGCCAGCAAAATAATCGTCCTAGCAAAATGCACGAGACCTATCGCTTTGTAGAAAATATTTTTGAAGAGCTTGATACCTTTCAGGAGTGGTATCTGGACGAGCAGGAAGCAACATTATATTATATGCCGGCCAAAGGAATTAATCCGAATCAACTGAAGTTTGTGGCTCCGCAATTGGAAAATCTGATCAACCTTTCCGGATCATCTTCCAATCCAATACACGATATTGAAGTTAGTGGCCTTCGCTTTATGTATACTGCTCCAACCTTTATGAAAACAGCAGAACCCTTATTACGCAGTGACTGGACAATCTACCGACAAGGGGCCTTGATGATTGAAGGTGCTGAAAACTGTACTTTCCGTTCGAACGATTTTATTGAATTGGGTGGGAATGCAATTTTCGTTAATAATTACAACCGAGGTGTAAAGATTGAAGGCAACCGGATCGAACAGATCGGCGCTGGAGCAATCAACTTTGTAGGAGATCCGGAGGCCGTTCGATCACCTTCATTTCGTTATGAAAAGTTTGTTCCGTTGAACCAAATGGATACTATAAGAGGCCCAAAGAGCGCTGATTATCCCATGGACTGTGAGGCCAGCGACAATCTGATTCATAGCATTGGATTGATCGAAAAACAAGTTGCGGGCGTACAGGTTTCCATGGCTGAATCTTTACGGATTTTGCACAATACCATTTACAATGTGCCCCGTGCGGGTATCAATGTAGGCGATGGCACCTGGGGAGGTCACGAAATAGCCTATAACGATGTTTTTAATACGGTCTTGGAAACTAGTGATCATGGCGCTTTCAATTCCTGGGGACGCGACCGATTTTGGCATCCCAATCGCAAAGAGATGGATTCACTGACGGCGAAACATCCGAATTTAATATTGCTGGATGCCATCAAAACAACCAAAATTCATGATAATAGATTTCGATGTGATCACGGTCGGGATATTGATTTGGATGACGGATCTTCCAATTATGATATCTACAACAATCTCTGTTTAAGCGGAGGGTTAAAGCTTAGAGAGGGATTTTATCGTAAAGTATATAACAATGTGATGATCAACAATGGTTTCCATCCGCATGTCTGGTTTCAGCATAGTCATGATGTCTTCCGTCATAATATCGTGATGCAGTCCCATCAGGATATTCAGGTCAGGTATTGGGGCGAAGAGGTAGACCATAATATCTACGGATTGCAGGGTGACTTAGACAAAGATCAGGCGAAGGGCATTGAAAAACATGGCCGTGTTGTCGAATTGAACTTTATGAACCCAGCTCTTGGTGATTTCCGATTGAAGAACTGGAAAGATCAAGGTTTTAAAAATTTTGATATGTTGCATTTTGGCGTCACGAGTAAAAGACTGCAGGCGCTAGCAGTAGCTCCTGAAATACCGCAGCCGATCCAATCCCAGGCAAAGGAACAGGATGTCAGGTGGACCTGGAAGTCGGGGCTATTTAAATCTGTGGAGACCTTAGGGGAACAGTCAGCTGCAGGGTTGCCATCAATAGCCGGCGTGCTGCTGCTGCAATTAGATGAAAAAAGTAATCTTTATAAAAGTGGCCTGCGTATAGGAGATGTTATACTGAATTATCAAGGGGAGAAAATAGACAAATTAATAGACCTGCAGCAAGCTATTAAAAAGCATGTACACGCTGACCAGCCGAAGTTGTCTATTTTTAGAAACCAGCAACAGCAGGAATTAACCCTGCAGCTGTAGTAAATTTTCTATGGGCTGATTGAAATATAGCATTGTACTTTGGTTTGTTGACATGCGATATAGCTATTGTGATGATTTAGGATTAAACCAAGGTAGTTATGATCGATCGTCTTATAAAGATACTTTTTTGTTTATAATTTCTTAAACTGGTTTAAGTTTAAACTGTCTTTGCGCTCTTAAATTTGATTGATATAATTTATCTCATGTATAGTCAACTTTTTGTACGTCTAGCTGTGTCGACAGCATTTTTATCTGCTGTAGCAGATCGTTTGGGCTTTTGGGGAGAACCTGGGACACCCCATGTTTCCTGGGGAAATTGGGCCAATTTTGTGGCCTATTCCAATACGCTTAATTTTTTTGTGCCTGAGTCTTTCGGGAATGTACTTGCTATCGGTGCAACATTCTTAGAAGTTATTTTAGCAATTTTGCTGCTGGTCGGCTATAAGCTGCGTTTTAGTGCATTAATTGCTGGTATCCTGTTGATTAGCTTTGCGATGGCAATGAGTCTATCCTTAGGGATTAAATCGACTTTTGATTATTCGGTGTGGGTAGGAGCAGGAGCCTGTTTTCTGCTGCGTAGCGCTGATAGCTTTCCGTTTAGCATAGACCGTTATATCGAACTTCGAAAAAAGTAAAGGGATAAACAGAGAATGGAACGATGATTTTCTCGTGTTTAAATGCATGTATAAGTACCAAAAAAAGCCGCTAAAACGAACTGGTTTAGCGGCTTTTTTTGGACTACATTTCCTTTAAGTTTACCTCTTTTTTTTCGCCATCTCTGTCAATAGTGACATGTTTTTCAATATTAGCTTTGTCGACATAAGACGACCTAGCCGTACCATAATTTGTCGTCGAACCTGTATAGCCCCAATAGTTATAATAATTGGTATAGCCCGATACATAGGAATAGTTGTACGAATTGGTGAAATCGAAACTGGCCATAATAACGTAGGCACCAGGCATGAGATCTGCAAACTCGAAATGGCCCTCATCATCATATACCTTCGCTTTTTTAACAGCATAACCAAAATCAGGATCTAATGGGACTTCCTGGACCTTTTTCTGTTTTCGGATTTTTTTATTGACCTCCAGCCATTCTTCATAATAGGCAGAATTGGCAAAAAGAGTAATTTCTGTTCCTTTTGGAGCATACTGCTTTTTGGCAGTATTCACGAGTCCGCCAAGTTTTTTTCCGGAGTTAGATCGTGCGTAGGCAGTTCCGATAATAACACTGTTTCCTTGGGAAATCTGCTGGGCGGCTTGTTCTTTGTTGAATCTATTTTTAATAGGTTGATAGTCCAATTCCTCGTTTACCGTAATTTCCCACTTGCCGTTTCCCATAGACATTTCCCTTTGCCATAATCGGCGATCTTTCTTATCGATGACGTAATTATAGATTGCGCCGGTACTTTCTTCTAAAAGGGTGACCAGCCAGCTATCATGCTTGCCTGTTTTTGGCGAACCATAACTGTAGCTTTTTACTTCCTTGATAGTATAGTCTTCGACAAAAATGTCCGAATCACTGTTGTAATAGAATTGTGGGATGCGCGCTTTATAACCAACATCTAAAGGCAGAGCTGAAATCATGTGGTCGGTCCAGTTAAAATCGACAAATGATCTAGTTGGCTTTAAGTTGATCTTTTTTTCCTTTTTGGTTTTCTTCGAATAATAATTACCTGTAATTGTTTCTCCAAAGTTGAGGTTCACTTTTGTTTCCTTGCCATCACTAGAATAGCTGATAGACTGAAGTGTTTTTGCATCAGCGACAGTCGTACGGATCGAAGTCCAGGCATTATCCTTTGGAACATAGGTATTGGTTAAGGTCAGTTGATTGTTGGCAGCTACAATATTATAGCTCAATGATCCCTGTTTGTCCCAGGTGTTATCTTTTACATAATAGACCGTATACAGTGATTTTTCTGGTTTTATATAGTTGGTATTGATATCGCCGCTACCTGGGCTGATGGTCTTTTGACACAATCCTGCAGCAGGAAATAGGCCTATTCCCAAAACAAAGGCATATAATTTCATATATGTGAACTATAGTTAATGAAAAAACAAGTTGTTTTCTTGTTCGATTTATTTATCTAAGGTAATAAAAAAGATTTTTATTTTTTTGCTGGGATTGTTTCATAGAATAGTTTTATGCTCATCAGAAATTTGAGATCGTACCCTTTTGGAACTTGTTCGCTAGTGATATACTGAAGAGAAAAGTAAAACGGAGGTATTTCTACCTCCGTCATTGTGCCCTTTTGAGCACCATTGATGATTAAAAAACAATCCTTGCGATGACGATTAATAGCTATCTTCAGCTTCTTTTTCTTTGTCAATGATAGAAGAACGCATTCGGTAGACATTCATTTCGCCCAGATGTGTATAACTTTTACCACCGTTTTTAAGAATCATTAGACGGAAAAATTTGGACTTATAGTTTTTATCAAAAGCCAAACTTTGCTCTTCAGCAACATTTGATGTGGGAAGATTGTCTTTTGATGTAAAAACTCTCGTCCACTGCTTGCCGTCTGAACTTATTTCTATTCCCCATTGTTTCGGACGTCCGGCCTCATCGCTATTGTTCTGTCTGAAGAAGTACTTTATGACTCCGATCTCTTCTTCTTGTGGAAAATTAAGCTGGATCCAGTGCGGAAGGGGGGCTGTATTTGCAGACCACGCTGTGTGCCAATAGGTGTTTTTATCGCCGTCAAATAAATTCTTTTTTGGACCCTCGCTGCTTTCCTGCGTATAGGTTTCTACCATATTATCGGTTACCTGTATTTTAGTCAATTCGTTCGGGAAATAGGTCACTTCCGAAGGCCTGACAATTGGCTTAATACTATTGCTGGTAATGATATCTCCGGCAATGCTTGTATTCTTGTCCTGATTGAACAATTGCACGTTGAAGACGTAATCATATTTATTGATCAGTCCATCTATTCGTATTGTATCGGCAAAAGGACTGATATTGATTTTGTAAATTTTATCTGGATCTTTCGAACCCACTTTTTTGTACGTAATCTGTCCATAGAGATAATTGTTGTCAGCAGGAAATTCCCATTTCAGAAGAGCCCCGCCAATACGCGGTTCTGCTTCAACCGAAACCAGTTGTGGTGGTTTGGTCATTTTAATTTCTTCTTTTTTACACGCTATTGCTAAAAAGAGCAAGGCGAATAGTCTGATATTGTATGTCATCTTGTACATTTCATTAAGTTAATAACCTGGATTTTGTACCAATTCCTCATTTTTATTGATCTCTTCCTGTGGTATAGGCATTAAATAATTACGCTGACTAAAACTGCGTGGAAAAACTACCGTTGTTATTTTGAAAAACTCAGTATCGGTACCTCCTTGTATATTCATCCCTTTTGCCTGTTGGTTGAGATACTGATCGGCGATCATCCAACGTCTTAAATCCCAGAAACGATGGCCTTCCAGATAAAGTTCAATGGTGCGTTCTTGTCTGACAATAGAACGTAGTGTTGCCTGATTATTTGCACCGCCAATTGGAGCCCAGGCTACATCTATCGCAGGGATCCCAGCACGGACACGAACACGGTCAATATATTGTTTGGCTGTATTCAGATCCTGACCATACTCGATCAACGCTTCGGCGTAGTTCAGGTATAGCTCTGCTAGCCGTATTACCGGCCATGGATAATTGACGGAGACCTGGAGTCTACTTTGGTTCAATTCAGGTGCAATACCTTTTTTGTTGAGATACCCTGTTGGTGAATAGTTATTAGATCTTCCTTGGATCCCACAATTGTCGTTTTTCCTAAACTGAACAAGGATCTGATTGGCACTTCCTCTAACGACCTCATAGTAGCTGTTGTGATACGCGATCCAGGCGTTAAAGCGTGGTTCCCGATTTAGATTTAACGCGAGTGTATTGCCATTTGGCGTACTGGTTATACCATATCTTCCTGCATAGTCGTAATTGGGATCCTTGTCAATCGGAAGTCCATTTTTACTGTAAAAGGATTCGATGAGAGTGAGGGTAGGGGACACACCGTTATATGATTCACCTTGTGCGCCACTGAGGAATGGGGTAGATTTATTTTGGAAATCGTAAAGACCTTCCCGGCGTGTTTCCGCCCAGATTACCTCCTTGGTATTTACTTTGTCAATAAAAGTAAGGCGCAGGTCTTTTTCAATAGGGTTTGCTGGTAATGCCGTATTATAGGTGCTATTTTTATACAGCGAAGCGCCACTTTGCTCGGCAGCATCAATGGCTTCTTTAGCGGCTACTGCTGCACGACGCCATTTTTCTTTATCAAAGGTTGTACTGATCAATGCCGTGCCATCTAAATTTTTGAAATCGGCATAGAAGCTCTGTTTATCACCTCCACCTCCATTGAAGAGTGGCGAAGCAGCATAAAGTAACACTCTAGCTTTGAGAGCCTTCGCGATAACAGAGGAAGCACGCCCCCATTAATCCGCTGCACGGACAGAAGGTAATTGACCAGCAGTTTCATCCAGTTTTTTAATAATGAAATCAACGCAGGCATCATAAGTTGAACGTTTAGGATATTCGGAAGAAGGGGCATTTACATCGAACTCCTGGTCTGCAATGACAACAGGACCGTACATACGCACCAACAGGAAATGATAAAAACCGATTAGGAAATTGGCTTCTGCTTTATATTGTGCTGCCTCCTGTGGATCTATCCCAGGGACTTTATCTACATTGCGAATTAAGATATAGCATTGTCTTATTCCTTTGTAAAGGTTATCCCAGTAGGAAATGACAGGACTTGAGGCCGTATATTGCCCACGGGGAAATCGGGCGAAGGTTTCATGTTCAAAAGCAGTCGTTACCTCGTCAGAAGTCATCAAATCAATGGAAGAGGTCCCTACCCTTGAATTCGGAATCCACGCATAGCAGGAGTACAAATAACCTTTGGCTGAATTTGGATCACGAAAGGCATCTGCTTCGGAAGGACGCTCATCTGGGACGATATCCAAGAATTTGCTGCAGGAAGTGGTGGTCAAAAAAGTCGCGCATGCAAATAATGCAAGGTAGCCTATATATTTTCTTTTCATCTGATAAATCATTTTAAAATTCTACTGATAGTTTTAATCTCGAAGTTGTTCTAATTGAAACGAAGTTGGACTCCGAGATTGAATACTTGCTGTGTCGGATATCCCAAACCATTGCCTCCACCTTGTTCAGGGTCCCAAAGTTTGAACTTAGAGAAGGTCAATAGATTATAACCACTTAGAAAAATGCGTGCAAATTTGTGTGAATATCCAATCTCAGCACTTCTGAGTTTTAGAAATGCCCCATTTCTCAGCCAATAAGAAGAAGCTTCGGTATTGTTGAGATTGTCCAATTTGCTCAGCCGTGGGTAAGCAGCAAATATGTTAGGGTTTTCAGGACTCCAGCGGTCCTCGGCAATAAACTGCAATACATTGCGCACACCTTGATTTCCAAATGGATGAAAACCACTGATCATAAAAGAAGTTCTATCAACTCCCTGTAATAAAAAGGAAAAATCAAACTTTCTGTAATTGATAGAAGTGCTCAAACCATAGACGATTTCAGGTGTTGTTGGATAACCCATGCGAACTCTATCATCGCTATTGATCAGATTTAGACCATCGATATCATTGGTTAGATCTTTATATTTGATGTCTCCAGGAGCTACAAAACCGCCTAGCTGTTGTAATGGACTGTTGTCTATTTCGGCCTGATCAATAAATAACCGTTCGGCAAGATAGCCTAGGTTTGTGCCAATGGAATACCCGATTTGAGATAGGTTTCGGTATTTGGTAAAGGCCGGTTCATTATTTTTCAGAACAGTATTATGTGCATAAGTAAAGGTTCCACGCATTGATATTCCCCAATCTTTTTCGCTTTTGTTCCATTCTAGGGAGAAATCAAATCCCCTATTTCTTACCTCACCAACATTGCCATACACTTTCGTTCCTGCAGTACCAAATACGTTAGGGATTGTTGCCGAACGGTCAACGAAGATATTGGTTCTATCTTCCTGGTATAGGTCGAACACAATATTAAACTTATTGTTAAGAATACCCAGGTCCACACCAATATTTTTCTTCTCTGCAACTTCCCATGAAATCAATGGGTTTGCAAATTGTAGGTATGTAGGGCCTGTATAAGTCGTATTCTGATCGATACCGGTTGTAAACGATGCTCCATCCAATTTGAGGTCTGAAAGATAAGGGAAACGTCCGCCGCCAATCTGATCATTACCAACTTTACCCCAGCTACCTCTAATTTTTAAATTACTGACAGCAGGAAATAAATCGGTAAAAAACTTTTCATTACTGAGTACATAGCCCAAACCAACGGAAGGGAAGAAACCAAAGCGACTTCCAGTGGCAAAGTTTTCGGAACCATTGTAGCCAAAGTTGACTTCGGCAAGATATTTATTGGCGAAACCATATGTTGCACGTCCTGTAATACCCTGGCGTCTACGCGGTAGCGAACTGATTAGATCTGCCGGATTATTGACATTGAAATCGGTGGTATTGTAAAGAAATAATCCCGATACGGTGTGATTGCCAAATGTTCTGTTGTATTCAATGGAAGGCTGAAAATAGATTTCCCGATCCCCACTAGTGCCCGTTTCGGTTCCTAAGGAAAGGTTCTGTGGCTGCCCCACCATGACTAGATCATAGGTATATCCACCTGCAGGATCGGGTGCATAACTGTTAATCATGTATTGATTGTAACCACTGGTTCTTTTTGTTGTCGTGTTGCTCCAGTTTTTAAAGGAAACCAAGGCTTTAAATTCTAGCCCTTTGGTAATGAAATCAAGTTTTTGAGCACCGTCAATGGTAGACAATAGGGTACTCTGGAAACCATTTTGATAGCCATTGACCATGCGGGCAAAGGGATTGACAAATCCATTGTTGACTGTACCACCAGCTTTTCCTCCGTATTGAACGTCTCTTCTGTCAATACCGGTAAATGGAAACATAATAGGGAAGTCCACGGGATTAGCATTCATAATGTCGCCAAACACGCTTGGAGCATCCACACCAGCCCCATAGTAATCACGAAGTTGTGCATTGAGCTTTAACGCTATTTTGGTAGTTGAAGTAAGGTTGACATTGATATTGTTCTGAAAGCTATAACGTTTGACAGAGACATTATTGTCAAAAGAGTTGAGGTCAAATTTGCGCAATAAACCGTTGCTAATGTTGCCGGTTGCACTGAGAAAATAACCTATTTTGCTGCCACCACCTTGCACATTTAGATTGAGCTCGTTGTTGATGGTATGGGACTTAAACATTTCATTATACCAGTCAACGTTAGGATATACATAGGGATCCAAGCCTAATCTTGTGCCGTATATTTTATCTTGGGAATATAAAATTTCACCTGTACCGCGACCTGTAACTGCCTCATTGAACATTTCCATATAACTTACTCCATCAACAAATTTTGGGATGGAAGTAGGTCTTGAGATTTGTGATTGTGCACGCGCTGAAATACGGGGTTTATTGAGGTCTTTACCTGTTTTGGTGGTGATAATTAGCACGCCGTTTGCTCCCCTAGTACCAAACACAGCGGTGGCAGTAGCATCTTTAAGGACGGAGAAGCTTTCGATAACTTCTGGTGCCAGTGCATCCAGATCTCCTTTGGAGATCGCCACACCATCCAATAAGATCAACGGATTGGTAGCTCCACTAAAAGTTGATACACCGCGAATGAAGAAGCTTGCTCCATCAGCGCCTGGCTCACCCGAACGTTGCACGGCGATTACACCTGAAAGCCTTCCCCCTAATGCATTGGAAAGATTAGCAGTCGGAATACGTAATGTTTCTGGTTTTACGGATTCCAGTGCTCCCACGACACTAGTTTTTTTCTGTGTTCCATAACCGACAACGACCACTTCACTCAAGCTCTGATCGGGACTTAGCTGCACATCAATGCGACGTTTGTCGGCAATGGCAATTTCCTGATTGGCGTAGCCGACATAGGAGAATATTAGTGTCGAATTTGTGGGAACCACAAGAATGTACCTGCCATTGCCATCTGTGGTTGTACCGATTGACGGACTATCTTTAACCTTGACACTAACACCATAAAGGTTGTTTCCGTCATTTTTCACCGTACCCACGATCTCGATTTTTCCATTTTTTTGAACTGTGGGGGCGAGGGGCGTTTTTTTTTCTCGGTCCGAAATCACAATGATGCCATTGTCAATTGTAAAGACCAAAGGCTGATGTTCCAATAATTTTTCAAGGGCCTGCTTCAGTGGCTTATTCTGGATATCTATATTTTGAATAGGCCTTACTTTGTCGAGTTGACTTGTCTTAATGATAAAATCGACGTTTGTCTGTTGTCTGATTTCCTGAAATGCTTCGGACAATGTGATCTGCTTGTGTTTAAGGGTAACATTTTGAGCAGAGGAGACACGTGCGAGAAAGATAAATGCTGTTAAGAGGATCACAACTTTTGTAGATGTGCTGCATAATGATCCGATGTATCGCATAGCTTTAATAAAAAAGACAATACAATACTTACTACATAAATAATAATGCATATATTTATAAATTGGTTAACTGGTTTGATGTTGAAATGAATTCTTGTTTTCCAAGTAAAAATTAGTCGAGAGTGCTGGCAGGCATTTTCGGCTATTTTTTGGGGAAGAAATGTTTAGGCTGGACTGGTTTCTTTCATAATCTTTGTTTATAAGGTTGTGTTATAGTTTATTGCGATATATATAGTTTATTGTTTCGTATGTTATATCTGATGGATCCGGAAAGCTGGAGTGCTTTTAGTACATCGTTTAATCGTTTTTTTCTGGAAATTTGAGCGACATAGGTTTCCTGCGAAATGGGACCTTCAAAAATGACTTCAATATTATACCAGCGTGAGATTTTGCGCATGATTTCCTGTAAGTTGTTATT
Source organism: Sphingobacterium sp. (assembly GCA_022712315.1). Classification (GTDB taxonomy): domain Bacteria; phylum Bacteroidota; class Bacteroidia; order Sphingobacteriales; family Sphingobacteriaceae; genus Sphingobacterium. Next base: position 21,189 of record JALAGS010000106.1, read on the forward strand.
GGAAAAATTGAAATCACCATTTTTCCAATCTAATACTTGATCCATGTCTATTGATTTTACGGCAATATTTTGATCCGTTAAAGTAGCTTGTTGTCCGGGTTTTAGTAAGGTTGTGCTCTTGCTGCAGCTCACTCTTACAGAGCCTTCTGCAAGGGATGTCTGTGTGGAAGATTCGTCATCGTAGGCATTGATATTGAATTTAGTCCCTAGGACTTCGACCTTTTGGAGCGAAGTTTCAACAATAAATGGTTTTTGCTTATTTTTTGAGACTTCAAAGTAGGCTTCACCCGTCAGCTCTACCCTGCGTTCGGAGGCTGAAAATGCACTTGGATATTTGAGGCTGGAATTTGAGTTTAGCCAAACTTTTGTGCCATCAGAAAGGGTTATCTGAAATTGTCCGCCCTTTGGTACATTCAAAAGATTCATGGCGACGCGTACATCGGTATTTCCCTCAATCTTATAATTAATTTCGCCTTTTTCAGTTTTTTCAATTGTTGTGCCGAGCTCCACCGTTAACTTTCCATTAGCAACATCCTCCAGTATGATCGTTTTACCAGAAGAAAGTACAAGAGTTGCTTTATCGCCACCGGGTTCTATGATGGTAGCTGTATGATCATTGTATGTGCTGCGGTTAAGAAATAAATAAGAAATAGAGATAATCAGTATTATAGCAGCTGCAGCTCCTGCAATTTTATACCATGTAGGACTTTTGATTTTCTGTGGTTCTGTGTTAAGATCAATCTTGCTAAAAACACGATCCAAAGTCATCTTGTCGATAAGTTCTTCCTTGCTCGGAGATTCAAGTCTATTCTCGATCATTTGTTCAAGTGCATCTTTGTTATTCGTGTCCTGAAAATATTGAAATAGCTCTGCCGTCTCTTCTTTTGAAGCGTGGTTATTGAGATATCTTTCAAATAATAGTTTTATATGTTTCGAATCTTTCACTGATTGGCTATTTATAGATATTACGGAAATCTAGAGCCTGTCCTCTGCTCTGATTTTAAAAAAAAAATAAAAAAAATTAAAAGGTTTAAAATAGGTAGTTTGAATACCTATGAACGTGATCTGTTTTGAATAGAGAAAAACAGCATGAATGTTATTTTTGATTCAATGCCGCGCTTATAAAAGCAAGCAACAAAGTTGGCGTAATTTCCTTGCTCAAGCAGAAACTTTGAATCTGTTTTGTAGCCTTCACAATATGGTCACTAATGGTAGAGGTGGAGATACCTAAAGTGCTGCTGACCTCCTCATAACTTTTTCCCTCTATTTTGCATAGCGTATAGATAAGTTTGCGTTTTGGAGATAAATTTTCAATAGCTTGATTGACAATTTTTTTAGACTCTTTATACGCGTATTCTTCCTCGATGTGTGAATAATCTGATGTTGAAATGGAAATAATCAACTCCTTTAAGTTGCGGTTTTTGATCTCTTTATGAAAGAAATCATACACGAGGTGTTTTGCAATCGTGAATAGATAAGACTGAAAGGATTTGTCTGGATCGATTCCATCGCGCTGCTCCCATAATTTCTGAAATACATCCTGAAGAATTTCTTCAGCACAAGCCTGTATCTTGACCATATTAAGAATATGACGGTACAACCTTGGGCTATATCGATAGTAGAGCATTTCAAATGCCTTATGATTGCTTGACTTAAGAGCGTGCAGTAGGGCCAGCTCATCATTTTTACATGCCTCCATAATTTAAACTTATATTATAACCAAATTCCTCCTGATCAGAATTTAATAATTGGATATAGTACCGTATATCAGCAATATTCATTTTAATGATAGCATATAAATACGACAAGTATACTGTTGGTACTCTTTTACAATGTTACCGATTTGTTATTTGGTTTTTATACAATTTTTTTACGCAAACGATTGCTTTGAAAATAGAAGATTGTAGAATTTATCGTTTTTTTAGCTTGAATGTAAACCAAAATCATATTTCGTCACGTAATCATTTTTTCAGCGATTGAAAGGCAAATGAGCTTGAAGTGGGTAGATGTTACAATAAGAGGAATTTTATTCCTCTTATTGTAAGTTAAGCGGTATTATTCTATTTTTTGTTCACCGTATTTATTTCTACTTCTGATTTTCCTTTTAAGACGATTCTTACAGGTTTTTCTTCCTGTAACTGTAGGTCTTTTTGAACTTGATTAGAATTGACATTCGCATTTGCAGAAACATTGATCCGTCTTGGTTGCCGTGGTTGAATATTTTCGACCCTTACTTCTTCAATTTTTGGTACGACCTTTACTTCTTCGATTATCGGTGAAACATTTTTTGATGGAGCAGGCTCTTTTTGAGGCTCTGCAAATTTGATTCGTTCGACACGTACCTCATCGATTATTTTCGGTGATTTTTGAGGTGGGGCAGATTTTTTCCCAGGTGCCCGGAATCGTATTTTAGCTTCTTGCTGATAAGCAGCGCTCGGCCGGGATTTCATTGGAGCTGCAATATCTTTTTTCGGCGGACTAGGCCGGGTTTCGTTAGCTTTGGGAGCACCTGGTTGCCTTGAGGCTGGCGGAGCTGTTAAAGGTTTAACAGGTGCCTCTTTTTCTGTTTTAGCCGGCGTTGTTTTCTGCGCCTCCACATGTGTTGAAAACAAGATAGAAATGGCTGCTGTCAGTAATAAGGTAAGCCCAGGCATTAGCAAGAGCCTACCTTTGGTTGTTCTTTTTTGTAACATAATTAATCGTTTTTTTGTTGTTAAGAAATTAAAATTACTGGCCGGTAATGCGTTTATATCAGGGGTGGATATACTCCACTCGATAATCAAATGTTGGTATCTCAATTTTTCATGAACCTGGACGACTGCATGATCTGCAAGGTATTCGTGCGTTTGTCGAATCGATTTTTGGATAAGATAGATAAAGGGATTGAACCAAAGAAGTATACACGATAGCTGCATGAAAAGTACATCGACAGAATGGTATTGATTCGCATGCGCTTGTTCATGGGCTATAATTGACTGATCAATAATTCCTTGTTGATAGGGTTCTTTGGGGACATAAATTTTTTGAAAAAATGAAAATGGCGTTTTTAAACCTGTTATAACATAAATTGACTGATCATTGCTTGGTGCAGCAGCATGAATATAAGCCAAGAATTTGCGATATAATAATAGCTGTTTCAGTAGTAATGCTAGGGTGATAACTGCATAAATCAGCAGAACAATGCTGTACCAATCGGTAGGACCGTGATGGGGAAGTGTTGAATCCGTTGTCTGCTGTATATTGACTGCTGCAATGGAGTGGGTAGCATTGTTTCCGTTATTGAATAAGTTTGGAACATCAAATGGGACAACAATCTTGATCAAAGGAATGATGACAGACAAAGGAATAATCCCAAGTAAATAAAAGCGGTTAAATACGAGCAGCTTCTGATTGCGTAGTACCGACCAATAGATAAGATAGAGTAAACCCGAACAGGTTATCAGTTTTCCAATGTATAGGATCATGTCTCTTTGTTTTTAATTTCAGAATCAATTATATTCTTCAGCTCTTCCAATTGCTCCTTGCTTAATTGTGATTGTTTTGTGAAAAAAGAAGCAAACTTTAATGCTGAATTGTCGAAGTAGGTTTCTACGATATCATTGACATGTGCTAAATAATAGTTGTCTTTATCGATTAATGAATAATACTCTCTCGAATTTCCATAAAGCACATAAGATATTGCCCCTTTTTCAGTCATTCGCTTCAATAATGTAGCAACAGTTGTCGGAGCAGGTTTGGGTTCGGAATAAGCTTCCATAATATCTTTCATAAACGCTTTTTTCATCTCCCAGATGTAGCCCATCAATTGTTCTTCTGTAGCTGATAATTTATTCATACTACAAATATAGAATTCATTCTACATATTGTAGAATTAAAATATGTTAAATAATTATTTTTGATTTTATTTAGCTGATTTTTAGTGTGTTAATTTGTTTCTTGCTGAAGGTAAATAAGGTTTTAGCAAACAAGGTTCTTCTTTTTGTCTTGAACATCAACGTTAAGTATATACAAATAGTAATGGGGAGGGATATGGTCATATAACTTTTTGCGATAAAGAATCTGTCATTGCATCTGGATAAGCAGCGGATAAAAACTTTAGACGTTTCAGCGCGTGCGAAGGGGTATAAATAAAACAAAACTGAGATATTGTTATTATATACCTGTGTAAGGACACAGTGTGACCTTATCTCTTTGTAGGAAAATTGTTTTTTTGGATCGATTCATCCATTAAAGCAGCAGTAGGCAAACTTGAAATAAATAATGGCAAAACTTTTTTTAGTCCGACATGGGCAGTCGCAATGGAATTTAGAAAATCGCTTTACGGGTTGGCAAGATATTGATATTACCGAATTAGGACAGCAGGAAGCGCGAAAGGCTGGTGTGGCCTTAGCACATGAACCAATTGATATTGCTTATACTTCAACACTTATAAGAGCGCAGCATACATTAAAAATTATTTTGGACGAAATGGGAAATCCTCCCATTCCGATTGTGATAGATGCAGCATTGAACGAGCGGGGCTATGGAAAACTTGAGGGGTTGAACAAGGACGAAACAGCAGAAAAATATGGGGCTGAGCAAGTGCATATCTGGCGTAGGTCTTTTGATGTTCCGCCACCAGGAGGGGAAAGCTTAAAAGATACTTACGAGCGTGTTATTCCCTACTATGAACATGTTATCGCTCCACAGCTGAAACTAGGGATGAATGTGCTTATTGTTGCGCACGGTAATAGCTTAAGGGCACTAATTATGTATTTAGAGCACCTTTCTCCGGAACAGATATTGGAACGGGAGATTGCTACCGGACAACCGATCACGTATCAAATCGATAGATAAGTATTATATATTCAAATACCAATTTTTGCTATTTGTTATTCGATTTGGTGGGATTTTATCAATAGCACTTTTTGAGAATCTACGTCAACATCAGAGGGCTATTGACTTATAGTTAGCTTAGTGACAAGCTCAAGATTGTGGTTGTTAAAAATCCTGCCATACGGATGATGTGCAGGATTTTATTGCTTATATCTCTTTATTCTATTTCAAAACGAATTTAAATCCTAAAGAAAAACGCGATGGCTCGAAATTAGATCCATGGGAAAGGTTCCACCAAGGTTTCCAGTCGAAATGCATCGCCAATGGGGCAGAAGGAATTCTGAACTCTAGACCTAAGGCTGGACGGATTGCAAAGTCCGTATGTGTTTTTCCATCTTTCCAGTGGTAATCGTCATACCAGTCATCATGCCATTTGCCATAATCAATAAAGGATACCTGTGGACCAACACCAATATACCAAGAAAGACCGCGAGATCCCGGAATACGTTTGTTGTATGAATAATCAACGCCGATAACAGTAATATTGTCTCCAAATAATACTTGTGCGTTCCCGGCATCATTTCCACCAAAATTGTGCTTAATCTGTGGACCGAAAAGTGTTTGACCGTCGCCAACGTCTATTCCTAGACCAATAGCTGTGCGATAAGGTGTTTGTGCAGTTACTTGTTGATGAGCAACAAATAGTAGCGTAAAAAGTGTTAGAAAAGGTAGAATTACTTTTTTCATGATAAATTAAAAAAATTGAGTATTGAGTTTTCGGCTTCGAAAACTTTCGCTGTTGAAACAAATAGTTTGCCAAATATTTTTTTTAATGTTTTGATAAACGATAAATGGTCTGTAACTGCTTATCTTCTAATGTGTTTTTTTTATGGATAATTTAAAATAACGCCAACTATTCAAGCAATGGGATTGTTCCAGTTGCAAAGGGGCTGCTTTCAATAGCTAATCCGGGGTGGGATTGTTCAATATCACTGAACTGTTTTAATATTTCGCAAAGAAGAAAAAGATGGAGAAACTAAAAATCAGTAAGAAAAGAATTGAAGACTGGATAGCGCAGGGATACGATGTGCTACAAGATGGGAAATTAATTAAAATTGAGGGTGATCTACAGGAATTTCTACGGCAATTTGCGCAAGATACGGCAGATAATGTACCAAAGACCTACTTATTAAAAGAGCTGCTAACTTGGCCGGACGAAGAACTTGAAAAATTGTAATACGCATTATGGAACAAATGAAAATAGCTACGGATAAAATTGTACCGCTTGATTTTGAATCGGAGGAATTGCCTGTTGAAATTAGAGCGCTTCGTCCAGTCGTATTTCGAGAGGAAACTTCCTATTGGTGTTTACTGGGGCCAGATCCACATCAGGGTATCTTCGGAAACGGTGAAACCGTTATGGATGCTTTAGCCGACTGGTTAGAAAACTTGCGTCTGCGTTTAAAGACTGTAGATGAGGACGATGAAGTAGCAAATTATGCCAATGAAACCTTGCGGGCATCCAATCGGGACGTATGGTGAAAGCTGGTACATCGCTCTATTGTATTGCCCAATGGAAAAAATGGTCTTTACAAAACAGGGATCAATGGAAGAGGCTTGAGTAGTTGCCATGGGCAGTAATGTTTCAATCTAGATTTTCTCTGTCCAACCTGATTTATCCACCTTATGCAAAAAAGAACAAAGTTTTTAAATTGTTGAAGAAATGGATTTAGTCAATTGACAGGGGATATCTAAAAGACAGGTGCTCACGTTTCATTAAAGGCTATCTGAAATGGATTTAGTTTCCATTCGGTGACTTGTCAAACGATTGACCCGCAGTAGGAGTTCTTCTGGGCTAAAAGGCTTCACCATAAAATCTGAGGCGCCGAGGTCAAATGCTTCAATCACCACTTCTTCTTGCCCCATGTTCGAAAGTACAATAACGGGAATTTTTTTCTCGAGCTTCTTAATGGAATAAAGAACTTCTATTCCGGAAGCAAATGGCATCATGATGTCAGTAATGATCAGATCCAGCTTCAGTGTGTTGATCTTTTCAATAGCTTCTTTTCCATTTGTAGTGACTATGACCTCATGACCTGCTTTCGTCAGTTTATATTCTATCGTCCGTAATATCAGCTCATTGTCTTCTGCAATTAAGATTACCATTTTATTTCGTTATTAATATACTATTATGGAGGCCATGGCAAGTTCAGATTCAATTCCATATCTCACGAAAGGTATCGAAATATTTTACAATATATGGTTAGTTTGCAGCTTCTGTATGTATTTATGCAAGCTGAAAACATAGGTAGCAAAGAAGGACTTCAATAGCGAGAAGCTGTCTTGGCATTATGGAAAAATGATCGTAAAATCGCTTTTGGCTAATATGAAATTCAAAGTCCCCAAGTGAATTTCTGCGCAAATATATCATTGTATTAGAAATATTCAAGAAAAGAAAAGTATGAGTAGATGAATTTTATGCTAATTTGCTTTCAATGAGCGAGGTATCCTCTTTTTTTTATAAAAAAGAATGGGTTGAGGATGAAAGATTGTAACATGTTGTTTCGCATAAGAGGGCTTAAAGGCCGACTGATGATTTAACTCACATTATACAAGAATTATTCATTATATTTAGTTACCTAGTTAATTCGATATGTCATATAATATTCCTGATAATCTGAAAGGTCTTTCTGCAGCTGAAGTGAATGCTTCCAGATCTAAACATGGCTGGAATCAATTGAGAGACGATCACAAGAGTACCTGGTATGAACTGCTTGTGGATATCTTAAAGGAACCTATGCTGATTCTGTTAATTATTATTTCCATCATTTATGTCCTTGTAGGAAATTATAGTGAGGCGGTATTTATGTTTGTCGCTATCATCGCTGTTACGGCAATTTCTTTTTATCAGGACAACCGCAGCAAAAAGGCTCTTGAGGAGTTGGAAAAGCTGAATGAACCGTTAAGTACAGTCATTCGAAGTGGTAAAGTAATTGAAATTCCTACGCACGAAATTGTTGTCGGCGACCTCTGTATTACCGAAGAGGGGCGGATTATAAACGCCGATGGTTATATTTTGCACAGTAACGATTTTTCTGTCAATGAATCTTCACTGACGGGAGAGAGTTTTTCTGTTTTTAAGGATAGTAAATCCGAAGATAATCTAGTCTACAGCGGTACAGTGACAGTCTCTGGCCTAGCTGTGTTTGAAGTGACAAAAATCGGTAAAGAGACGCGTGTTGGGAAGATAGGCGAATCGATTAAAAATATCAAAGAGGAAATCTCACCATTGCAAGTGCAAATCCAAAAGTTTGTAAAAGCAATGGCAATTGTCGGCATCATCATTTTTTTATTGGTATGTCTATACAGTTTTATTGACAGCGGCAATTTAGTTGCGAGCTTACTCAATGGGCTTACTTTGGCAATGTCTGTATTGCCGGAAGAAATTCCCGTTGCATTCACAACTTTTATGGCACTGGGCGCATGGAAACTCATGCGTGAAGGGATCATAATAAAAAGAAGTAGTATTGTAGAAACTTTAGGAAGCACTACAGTGATTTGTACAGATAAAACCGGGACTATTACGGAGAATTCGATGCAATTAAAATACCTGTACGATTATACTACTGACACATCCTATGAACAGGAAAGGTTTGGTGAGGCGAATTTAAGTGAACTTATCGATTATGCGATGTGGAGCAGTGAACCTGTACCTTTTGATCCTATGGAAATCACCCTGCATAAAATATATGAAAAAACACAAAGGCAGGATGTAAGAAAAGAATATCGGTTATTTCACGAATATCCTTTAGAAGGCAAGCCCCCCATGATGACCCATCTTTTTGAAAACTCGGAGAAAGATCGGATTATTGCTGCCAAAGGGGCACCTGAGGCAATTCTTAGTGTATCCAAGCTCTCTGATCATGAAAAAGATAAAATTAGAGCTATTATTAAGTCCTATGGGCAGGAGGGGTTTCGTTTATTGGGCGTGGGCAAAGCGAAATTCGAAGGAAATAATTTTCCTGCAAAACAACAGGATTTTGAATTCCAGTTTTTGGGATTGACGGTATTTTATGATCCGCCCAAAAAAGGTATTCATGAAGTGTTCCATCATATTTACGCGGCGGGTATTAGAGTCAAGGTAATCACGGGCGACAATGCTGACACGACTAAAGCAATTGCAGCTCAAGCTGGAATTCGTGTTTCGGCACCACCGGTCAACGGCAGTGAAATCGTAAGCCGATCTGAGCAAGAAATCATGGCTATCGCAGAAGAAACAACACTATTTACCAGAATGTTCCCTGACGCTAAATTGGCCGTTGTAAATGCGCTGAAAAAGAAAGGCGAGGTCGTTGCGATGCTTGGTGATGGCGTAAACGATGGTCCAGCATTAAAAGCCGCCCATATCGGCGTTGCTATGGGCAATAAAGGTACTGAAATAGCAAAATCAGCTGCCGCACTGATTATTACAAATGACGATTTACAAAAGCTTATCATAGGTATAGCAGCGGGAAGAAGAATTTATGCAAACATCAAGAAGGCGGTTCAATATATTATTTCTATTCATATACCCATCATTTTGACCGTATCCCTGCCGCTGTTTTTAGGCTGGGTATTTCCGCAGATTTTTAGTCCTGTGCACGTGATCTTTCTTGAATTGGTCATGGGGCCCACCTGCTCGATCGTATATGAAAATGAACCTATTGAAAAGAATATGATGAAGCGACCTCCCAGGGCTATGAGCGATACTTTTTTGAGTATAAATGAGCTTGGGATAAGCATTGTTCAAGGTGTGGCCATCACGATAGGGATTTTATTTGTCTATCAGTTTGCAGTACAGCAGGGAGGAACGGAGGAAAAAACGAGGGCAATGGTGTTCGCTACGTTAATCTTTGCTAATATTTTGTTGAGTTACGCCAATCGGTCTTTCTACTACAGTATCATTGAAAGTTTTAAAAATCGAAACTTACTGCTCCTGGGGATTTCGATGGCTGTGCTACTATTTTTAGCAGTGATACTCTATGTACCGCCAGTCGCCCAATTCTTTGACGTAATGGCACTGAGTGGGGATGAATTGGGAATTGCACTCGCAGTCGCTGCGCTATCTGTTTTATGGTTCGAGATCTATAAATTGGTCAAAAGGATTGCAAAGGGATCATTGGAGATCTAAGGATAGGATGCCCATATGGTGTCATATGCGCTCACTTGATGGAGTAATCATTAATACGTTGCAGCGATTTCTATATTGATTCGAAGGAAAAAAGTTTTAGGAATCCTATTGAATAAATTTCGAAGTGATCCCTCTTTTCTTGATATAGAAATTCAACGCTCGACCAGCCTCGGTAGGTCTATCCGTACTCAATATATCTGCTCCGCGGTCAATAAATCCAGCATAGACTTGGGATCCTTTTTTGTCAGCCTGTTTGTCCAGATTACCTAACGTACCCAATATACACATAATGCCATGGTCGTGCAGTATCTTTGTCAATTGAGGGTCCGCTTCCCGTGTTCCAACGAAGGCCAATAAACGATTGTCTGGAATGTCCTTTTCATTGAGTCTTGCCAGATCATTTGTCGTATTGATAGAAGCCGAAATCATTAAGTCTCCGGCAAGACTATGGACTTTGGCTGCCTGGTTGGCACTGTAGGTAATGATGACTACACTAGATTCTGCGCGTTGTTTACGGATAGCATTGATAACAGCTTCATAAGGTACATCGTTTTTGATATCTAATGTGAAAATTACCTTTCCTTTTCCCCAGGATAAGGCTTCTTCCAGTGTGGGGATCTTATAGGGCGTTATTTTTTTGTTGTTATCTAATAGACGGAGTTGTTTGAGTTCCGATAAAGTGCTGGCACTGACAGGTCCTCTGCCTGTGGTTGTACGATTTAATGTATTGTCATGCATCAACACCAATGCTGAATCTTTGCTGATGCGGACATCACACTCAACAAGAACAGGCTGTAGACTCGCGTTATAAGAAAATGTTTCGATCGCATTCTCAGGGTATCCGGATGCCGGGCCACCGCGATGCAAACTGACCAAAGGATAGCGATTATCGTCATAGGTCAGAAACTGATATAATTCCTCTACATTCTGAAGCTGTATACGTTTACCCACTGGCAATCCATCTGTATTGGCTCCATTACGAAAGCAGCTGCTCGCCACAAAGCAGATCAATAAAAGGAAGTAGTGTCGTATACGGATATCCATCATCTATTTATTGTGCTGATTAATTAGATCGGCTAATGTCTCCAGGCTCGTATTCAACTGATCGATGGTCAGATGTGCCTGTGTGTAGTAGGGCTCCCTCTCGGTCAACTTTTCTTCAATAAATACGCGCAGTTCCTCTGGTGATTTTCCAATCAGAATAGGCCTCTTGTGTAATTTTGATTGAGAAAGGCGATCAAACAGTGCTTTGGCTGACATTTGTAAATAGACAGCATAACCATTCGTCTTGATCCATTCCATATTGTCAAAAAAGCAAGGAGCACCCCCACCGGTGGAGATTACAGCGGCACTATCTGCAAATTTGCGCAATTGTTCACGTTCCAATGCTCGAAATGCGTCTTCTCCATGCTGGCCAAAATATTCGGTAATGCTCATACCAATTTGCTTCACGATCTCCTCATCTGTATCAATAAATGGAAGTTCAAGTCTGTTGGCAAGTTTCTTACCTAGGGTAGTTTTTCCACTTCCCATATAACCAATCAAAAATATAGGTTTAGGCATGTTTGTTATTTGTCTTTACTTAGAAATTTATCTTCAACGGTTTTGGCATCCGGAAAATTATTGTAATGCCATTTTCCCACAACATTGCCTCCCTTTAGCAGCAGTACGCCAGGATTTGCTCGGACCATGCTTTTCAAAGGAATGAGATCGGCATAGAAAATCTCAGCAATTAATTGCATTTTATCACTCAGATATTGAGCGTCTTTAGATGCAGATGCAGTCAATAGAACTACGCGCAGTCCATTGTAATCTTTTGTTAATTGGATGGATGCCTGGTTGATCTTTTGGATAGCGTCAATATTGGTTGAAGAAAGATCTTTTGCGACGATCACAAGATTATAATACGGGTTGGCAATGATTTCCTGTGTATGATCTGCACCATCAGCGTCTGTAATTAAGAGATCAGGAATAGGGATGTCATATCCCTTTTTTACCAATCTACTCTCAGGCTCACCTATAATTTCCCATGATTCATCTTCCCATAGTTTATCAGCCATATAAACTTTGTCATTGACCTTCTTTGTCTCGCCCGTCTTTTTATTTTTCATGGTATAGATTTGTTCAAACACATCGCCTTGTTTGCCTTCAGGTAGTACCATTAATGAAGGTAAGTTGTTGCCAACTTTGTAGGGTAAGAAATCAATAAAGGGGAGGTAGTTTACGGTGTAGACACCAATGCCCAAGGAGATGATCGCTGTAATCACGGTAGCAACGAATTGATTGCCTGATCCTTTGATAATTGGCCGTAATTGCTTTCGGTTAAAAAATATAATAAGGATCAACGCCAAGAGCACCAGATCTTTAGAAAATGATTGCCAAGGTGTGAGTGGGATGGCATCTCCAAAACAGCCGCATGAAGTTACGACTTCAAAAAATGCCGAGTAGAAGGTTAAAAAGGTGAAAAACAGGATCAGCAGCAACAGGCCCCATGCGACAGCATTTGCATAGACCCCCAGTAACAGCAGTGCTCCTAACAAAATTTCAAAACCACAGATCACCACAGCGATGGCAGTAGCATATTCGTTAAAAGCTGTGAGGTGAAAGACCTCAAAGTATTCCTGAAGCTTATAGCCAAACCCTGTAGGGTCATTTGCTTTAATAAAACCGGAGAATATGAAAAGAAGTCCCGTAAAAATCCGGCAAAATCCTAAAAGATAATTTGTTGTGGTACGCTGCTGTGTAGCTGTCATAATCCGATTATTGTTGTGCGATTCCTAATTTAATTAATGCAAAAACTGCGTAATTGAGCATATCTTGATAGTTGGCATGAATGCCTTCAGAGACAAGGGTTTGCCCGTCATTATCTTCAATTTGTTTAACGCGGTGTATTTTCATTAAGATCAGATCTGTCATGGAAGAAACACGCATATCGCGCCATGCCTCACCGTAATCGTGGTTTTTGGCAAGCATGAGGTCTCTGGTCTCAGTAACCTTTTCGGTATATTTCTGATTCACAAAGGTAGGATCCAAATTTTCTTCGCCATCTTCACCCAAATCAATCTGAATCATAGCCATGACACAGTAATTGATAATACCGATATATTCGTCAACAATTCCTTCGCCTACTTTGGAAACCTTTTTGATTTCTAGCGTGCGTATACGTTGTGCTTTAATGTAAATCTGATCCGTAATGGAAGATAGGCGCATAATCCGCCATGCCGTTCCATAATCTTTTGTTTTTTTTATAAATAAATCCTGACAATGTTTGATAACACTGTTATATTCCTGAATGGTATCCATATCGTTGATTGAAGAAACTTGATGAGACAAGTTGTGATTACACTACAAATATAATTAGAAAATAATACTTCCAACGGTCAAATGAATGTACAATTTGTGCTTTATTGCTAAAATATAAGCAATAATTTTGGATATTACCACAATTAAAAGTTCGCAGTGGAAAGGGGCAGCTGTATTGTGCAAGTGCATGGCGTCAATTTCTCGTTTCCTATATCCTCAAACGTTTAAATATAGGTAACTTTAGATAAGTTTGATCAGTTTGCAAGTTATTGCCAACTTTGAAGATCGTAAAAATATAAATTCATGGATTTTAAACAACCTGTTATTAGAGAAGTGGAGATCATCCGATATGTTCAACCATTTCGGGAAGGAGGGTCTTTACCAGCATTAGTCGATGCCGATGACGGCTTTAGTTATGTGATTAAATTTAGGGGAGCAGGTCAGGGGCGAAAAGCATTGATCGCGGAACTGATCGGCGGAGAGCTGGCAAGACTGCTAAAATTGAGAGTTCCCGAAATTGTATTTGCGGAGTTGGACGAATCCTTTGGCCGGACGGAACCCGATGAGGAAATTCAGGACCTGCTCAAATTTAGTGTAGGGAAAAACCTGGGACTTCATTTTCTGAGTGGAGCCATCACATTTGATGCGAATGTTGATGCTATCGGCGCGGAGGAAGCATCGAAAATTGTCTGGTTGGATTCTCTCTTGATGAATGTTGACCGTACCGTGCGGAATACAAATATGCTGATATGGCATAAAGAACTTTGGTTGATAGACCACGGAGCGTCCTTATATTTCCACCACAGTTGGGATAATTGGGAAGAACAATCCCTAAAACCATTTGTTCAGATTAAGGATCACGTACTGTTAAAAAATGCCAGTATGGTGGAGAAAATAGATCAGGAATACCGTTCTGTTTTTACGGAAGCCGCATTTCGGGGAATATTAGCTGTGGTACCCGATGAATGGCTGGAAGATCCTGAACGTGAGCTCTCTGCAGCCGATGCGCGCGAAGTGTATGTTTCTTTCCTGAAACAGCGTGTAGCCAATTCATCCATTTTTGTAAAACAGATTGAAGATGCCAGAAAAGACAGTATATGAGTATGCCGTGGTACGCTTGATACCACGAGTGGAGCGAGAGGAATTTATCAATGTAGGTGTAGCTCTTTACTGTCGTAAGCATCGTTTTGCGAAGATGGTTTATTTCGTCAATGAACAAAAGGTCCGATCGCTTTGTCCGGAGATCGAATTGGAACTGATTGAAAATCATCTTTCTTCCTTCCAGCGAATCTGCCATGGAGAAAAAGATGCAGGCAAACTTGCGGCACTGGATATGACCGAACGATTCCGTTGGCTGACGGCAAAGCGGAGTACCCTGATTCAATGTTCGGCATCGCATCCCGGATTGTGTGAGGATCCTGAAGCGACATTGAAAGAGCTGTTTGAACGATTGGTCCTTTAGGCTGAAAGAATTGCGCCTTTTATTAAGGGACAATAATGACGGTCAATGGAGCGAAGATTTAATAATAAGGCTTAATCTATCAATATTGTATAGTATATTTGTTTTAATAAACTAGTGAAGATGCATGATTTTTATCAACATATCTATGAACAGCAATTGGCTGTCCTAGAAATGCCTTCTAATAAGAAGATCTGTGGATGGGCTATCCGGATTGTCGATGTGCTCTTCCCTGAACGAAATTCTGGCGAGATGAAATCGGTCGATGATGTAAAGCTCGCTTTTGAACAATTTGAATTGGAGCTGGAGCAGCTCTTGAGTAAATCCAAGGCGTGTCAAAGCTGCAATCATTCGGAGGTAGCACACCGGTTTTTTGAACGGATTCCGCAGCTTTATGAATTGATGTGCTGGGATGCAGACGCGTTGATGGAAGGAGATCCTGCAGCACAGAATAAGAGAGAAGTCGTGCGCACCTATCCGGGATTCTTTGCGATCTGTATCTTCCGTATGGCTAATGAACTGCATCGGCTGGGGGTACCTTTGATACCCCGTATATTGACTGAACATGCACATTCCAAAACAGGAATTGATATCCATCCCGGAGCAACGATAGGTCACCATTTACATATTGACCATGGAACTGGATTGGTGATCGGCGAAACCTGTACCATCGGTAACTATGTGAAGCTTTATCAGGGTGTAACCTTAGGAGCGTTGAGTGTGGACAAGGTTTTTTCCAATGTAAAACGCCACCCGACGATAGGTGACCATGTGATCATCTATTCCGGAGCCACAATCCTGGGCGGCGAAACACATATCGGCCATCATTCGGTTATTGGCGGGAATGTGTGGCTGACTAGTTCTGTAGAGCCTTATACTACCGTGTATCACCAGGCTTCATCAAAATTTATAGACTCAAAACCAATAATATAGATACCATGGGAAATATCATAGATACCATAGGAAATACTCCCTTAGTAGAGATTACACAATTTCATACAAATCCCAAGGTGCGGATCTTTGCGAAAATGGAAGGGAATAATCCTGCTGGTTCAGTTAAAGATCGTGCGGCGTTAAATATGATCCGTTCGGCAATGGAGCGGGGCGATATTACAAAGGATAGCAAATTGATCGAGGCAACGAGTGGCAATACAGGCATCGCATTGGCTATGATTGCAGGTATATATGGACTCAGCCTGGAGCTTGTCATGCCTGCCTCTTCGACGCGGGAGCGGACGCTGACGATGGAGGCCTATGGAGCAAAAGTCACTCTGCTTGAATCAATGGAAATATGCCGCGATTATGCAGAAGAAAAAGCAGCAAAGGAAGGCTATTTTATATTGAATCAATTTTCAAATCCAGATAATTACGAAGCGCATATCAAAACAACGGGACCTGAAATCTGGCGCGATACCGAAGGCAAAATCACGCATTTCGTCAGTGCCATGGGGACTACTGGGACGATTATGGGAAACTCCATCTACCTGAAAGAAAAAAATGCAGCCATTCAGATCGTAGGCTGCCAGCCCACACCTGAATCCTCGATACCCGGTATACGACGTTGGCCCGAAGCCTATCTGCCCAAAATCTTTGATCCAAGCAGGGTAGACCACGTCATTGATATATCCCAGCAGGAGGCCACGGAGCTTGCCCGCGAGCTCGTTAAGCGGGAAGGCGTTTTTGCAGGAATGAGTACAGGAGGAGCTTTTGCTGGAGCACTAAAAATTGCAAATGAAATCGAAGAAGGCCTTATTGTCTTTATTGCGTGCGACCGTGGGGACCGCTATTTGAGTTCAGATCTTTTTGGTTAGAAACCTATAGGTCAAATACTAGGCCCACTATGGATCGATGCTTACTTACAGCGATCTATAGTGGGCTTTTTGCCGTTAACCATCAGCGCCAAATGTGAGTAGATTGCTGTCGGGATCCAAAATCGAAAACTCACGCTGCCCCCATGGCTTAGTTTCTAGTTGGCCATTGGGATGGATGGCAACGCTATTTTCTTGAAATGATTGATATAAATGCTCAATATCGTCTGTACGGATATAGACCATCCCATAATTTTCTTCCGGTGGAAGTGCTGTAAATTCAAAAAAATGGATCTCTATATCATCCTTTTTTAACATTAGATAACCTTCATAGTCGGTTGTTCCGCATAGGGAAAATCCAAGCTTATGCACGTAGAAATCCCTTGTAATGGATTTGTTGCGCATGGGTAATTTGGGATGAATGGCAGTCAGTTTCATCTTTAGCTAATTTTTAATTCGTGTTTAATCAATGCCTTTTTAAATCTATTTGAAATATAGGTATTTATCGTCATGTTTTAATCTCGTTTCTGTTAAGTATGCTCGTTTTATGCCTGATTTTTTTAGAACTTCTTAGCCTATAGCTTTTTTGATTAATAACTTGTAGTTATGACTTATTATTAATTGTGTCTATTAAGATGATTTCTAGTTATAGATCTTTGTGCCAAATCAATGTATCATTGTCATGGACAAAAAAATAAATACAGCAATTCGTTACAGACAACTGCTCAATCACAAAGTATCCGTTCGGGAAATCATTTTTATAATCTTATTCATCTTGTGTCTGACACCATTTATTTCAGCGCCGCTGGCGTTACTCCTGGGTATTATCGTGGCACAATGGATTGGCCACCCCTTTTTGGCAGTCAACCACAAGGCGACACAGATTTTATTGCAGATCTCTGTCGTTGGCCTGGGTTTCGGGATGAATATCGATTCGGCTATTCAGACTGGTAAGCAGGGATTTGTGTTGACCGTTATCTCCATCATCGGAACATTGTCATTGGGATATCTATTGGGGAAGCTGCTTAAGTTGGAAAAGGTGACTGCTTATTTGATTTCCGTTGGTACAGCAATTTGTGGCGGAAGCGCTATTGCCGCGGTGTCACCAACCGTAAAAGCCAATGAGAAACAGGTCAGTGTGGCCTTAGGGACGGTTTTTTTACTCAATGCCGTCGCTTTATTTATCTTTCCTTTCATTGGTCATTTCCTTGAACTTACACAGACACAGTTTGGTCTATGGTGCGCGGTCGCTATACAGGATACAAGTTCAGTAGTTGGCGCAGCGAGTAAGTATGGCAATGAGGCACTACAGGTCGCGACGACAGTGAAATTAACAAGAGCCCTGTGGATTATTCCAATCGCATTTTTAAGTGCATTAGCTTTCAAAACCAAGGGAGCAAAAATTAAAATACCTTATTTTATTGGACTATTTGTGCTGGCTGTTATCTTAACGAGTTATATCCCTTTTTTTCAGCATATCGGAAGCTATGTTGTCCATATTTCCAAAATGGGACTCACTTTGACGTTGTTTTTAATCGGAGCAAGTTTGTCTAGGGAGGTCCTTTTGTCCGTAGGTTTTAAAGCTATATTACAGGGGGTAATACTGTGGCTGGGCCTATCGATACCAGTGCTTGTCTATATCTACTTTTGTCACTAGGAATCTAAAGTATATCGCAGCATAATCATATCTTTCAATAATGTGCCGTTTTCATAAATAGGCTGTTCATAATTTTCGATGAAAAAATCTTTACGGATGGCGTATTTAACAAAGCCATTTCGTTCATAGAACCGGATTTGGGCCAAGCCGCAATCTGCAGTACCAACAATCAGGTTAGGATATTGCTGATAATTCGCTTTGATAAAATCAAGTAACTGACTTCCCAGCCCCTTGCATTGAAAGTCTGGCGATACAGCGATATTTTTAATTTCCAGGGTTTCAGAATCGACAGGATATAAACAGAAAACAGCAATCGGCTTTGCTGTTTCAAATACAACATAAACTAGCGAGTCATAGAGGTACTTGTCGATCGCAGCAACTGTTTCGTCTGCTAAAAGCAACAAATCATAAGGATAATCCTTATGATTTGTGATAAGTTTTATTTGAAAGCTATCGCGCATTTATAAAGATTTCGCTAACTGCTTTGTGTCTAAAGCCTGAATTAATTAAAATGGTATAAGAAGATAACATCACCGACGTAAGCGGGCTTCACACTGTCCTTGATTTTTAACGTAGCTTCAATAGTTACTTTGATGACACCTCTCAAATTGACGACCGATTTTACCTGCGTATGCAGCTGTACAGCATTGTCAACCAAAACGGGTTGTGCAAAACGCAAGTTCTCAATCCCATAGTTGATCTCCATTTTAACATTCCGTACTTCAGCAATCTGTTTCCATAAATAAGGAATGAGTGACAAAGTCAGATAGCCATGGGCAATAGTCGATTTAAAAGGACTTTCAGTTTTTGCTTTTTCGCTATCCAAATGAATCCATTGATGATCAAGTGTTGCATCCGCAAATTGATTAATTTGTTTTTGATCAATAACATGCCATTGGGATTCGCCTAATGATTTTCCTTCAAAGGCTTTGTACTCTTCATAATTGTTAATTATTGTCATATGTGATCTCTTTATCGCATTTTGTTGGTATCGATCCCCTAATTTACCAAGAGGAGATATGAATTAGTGGCTAAATATAGCTATAGTTTTAGTAATCCTATGCATTTCCTTTATTCAGATGACCTTCAAATCAAATATCCACGAGTTTGGCACACCAACACTGATGAAGATAAACTGGATATTTCATACGGTCTTTAATGAACAAATTATTTACATAGGGCCGGCAAGGCTCGTTGATCGTCAATGCGACGGCACTGTCTGTGTATTTCCATAGGTGTTTTCAACGTAGGATCTGAAATTTTCAAGTATCGCCTGCCATCCATTGCGTTGCATATCAATAGGGTTTTCCGATTCTGCATCGAAAATTACGGTGACATCTGTGGCGGACTTTTTTGCACGGAAGCTGACTTCAACATGACGACCATCGGGCATGACATAGGCTATTTTTTTAAAGGGGTCCAAAGCGGTATAGGTACCTTCAAAATCAAAACCCATAGATCCGTCTTTTGCCTCCATGCGGTTTTTAAACTTCCCGCCGATGCGCAAATCATTGACTGAGCTCGTGCAGTGCCAATCATCTGAAGCATGGTTCCATTGCATAATATCCTCTGCTGAGTTGTATGCATTCCAGATCGTTTCTACGCGTACGTTGATATGGGTTTCAATCTTTATCTGTTCCATATAATGTTAATAATGTTCTCTAAGTAATAACAGGAAAATTTGTGTTTTGTTATATCTGTTG